>DASQMW010000178.1:0-14081 GCA_035645295.1 Archangium sp. | reverse complement strand
TGGCGGCCGGCGGCTCGGCGTAACGCTGGGCCTCGGTGGCCGGAGCCTCCTCATAGCCCGCGTCGGAGGACGAAGGCGTGCTCGTCGGGGCCTTGCGGCGCACCACGAACCCCTTCGCCGTCACCGGCGCCGCGGCCTGCTTGGGCTTCCGCTTGTCCAGGATCTTCTGTACGGCAGCGGTGGCCTGATCGTCCTCGAGCGAGGACGAGTGGCTCTTGACGTCGTAGCCGAGCGCGACGAGCTCAGTCACGACCTCTTTATTGTCGAGCTCGACACCCTGGTCCTTGAGCTCTTTGGCAATTTCGTGAACGCGCTTCTTCGACATACGTTGCTTGGCCTTTTGCTCCGCCGGCTACCGGGCGCAGCACCCTAATCTAAAATGTGTGCGAGTGGTGCTAACACCCACTCCCCCCGGCTGCTCCACCCCGTGCCGGGCCCGACTCCAACGCCTGTCCCAGGGCCGACGGGTCAACCGCCCCCGCCTTCCCCCGGAAGGCCCTGCCAAAGGCCTTCCGCTTCACCGCCGCGGCCAGGCAACCAGCACCGCAGAGATAGGCCCCCCTCCCTGGGAGCCGCCTCGCCCTGTCCACCACCACCCCACCCTCGGGACCCACCGCCACCCGGGTGAGCTCCTCCTGGATCCGCTTGGCGCCGCAACCGATGCAGCTTCGCACCGGTCCGGCATTCGCCGGGAGTTCTTCTTTTCTTCTACTACCGGAACGAGCCTTCAGGCGCATCCCCCCTTGGCAACCAAGCGAGCTTACGACCTTACTCCGACCTCAAACTAAGCGCCCGCCGGCTGGGCGGCAGAAGAAGAGGCCCCGCGCTCGGCGTTGAGCTCCGCCCGGAGCTTGGCCTCCTCCACAAGATAGTTCTCCGCCGCGCTCTTGAGCTGGCGGGCCTTCTTGATGCCAACCCCCGGCACGTCGCCCAGCTTCGCCAGGTCCTTTTCGTTGGCGAGGTCCTCCACCGTCTTGTAACCGGCCAGGCCCAGCTGTTCGATGGTCTTCTCGCCCATGCCCCTGACGCGGGCCAGGCGCTCCGTCTGACTGAGCTCGTCCGGATGACGGCGCGCCTCGGCCTGGCGGGCCTGCTCTCGCTCCCGCTCCATGCGCGACAGCTCCGCCGCGTCCAGCGACATCTGCTTGCGCGCCTCCTCCTGCATGGCGGGAATCCGGGACGGGTCCATGCCCGGAATCTGGCCCAGCATCTCCGGATTGGCTTCGGCGATGTCCTTGGCCTGACGGAAACCGTGCGCGTAGAGCGTCTCGACCAGCATCTCGTTGACACCCGGAAGGGCGCCCAGCGAACGATTGGCGAACTCGCGCATCTCGCGAACCCGGCTCTCGCTGTTGATGTCCAGCTTCCAACCCGTCAGCTGGGCGGCCAGGCGGACGTTCTGCCCGCGCCGGCCGATGGCCAGCGACAGCTGGTCATCCGGGACGATGAGCTCCATGGCGTGGTTGGCCTCGTCGATGATGACGCGGCTCACCTCGGCCGGGGCCAGCGCGGCGCACACGAAGCGCGCCGGATCCTCGTCGTAGGGGACGATGTCGATCTTCTCGCCGCGCAGCTCCTGCACCACCGCCTGCACGCGGCTGCCCTTCATGCCCACGCACGCGCCCACCGGATCCACGTCCGAGTCCCGGCTGGACACAGCGATCTTCGCGCGCCCACCCGGCTCACGTGCCGCGGCCTCGATGACGACGATGCCCTCGGCGATCTCCGGCACCTCCATCTCGAAGAGCTTGGTGAGCAGGTTGACGGAGGCGCGGCTGAGGACGATCTGCGGGCCCTTGGACTCGCGCAGCACGTCCAGCACGTAGGCCTGGACACGATCGCCGGCGCGGTACGTCTCGCGGGGCACCTGCTCGCGCACCGGCAGCACCGCCTCGGCACGGCCCAGGTCCACGACGATGTTGCCGCGCTCGAAACGCCGGGCGATGCCGGTGACGATCTCGTTGCGCCGGTCCTTGTACTCGTTGAAGACGTTCTCGCGCTCGGCGTCGCGGGTGCGCTGGAGGATGACCTGCTTGGCCGTCTGGGCCGCGATGCGTCCGAAGCCGCGCCGGAACGTCTTCAGCCGGAGGATGTCCCCGTACTGATCGTCCTGCGCCTTGGCCTCCGCCGCGTCCTCGTCACGGTAGAAGATCTGGAACACGAGCTCGTCGCCCGGCTCCACCTCCATGCCCTTCTTGTGCGCCTCGTCGAGGGAGATCTGGTTCACCGCCTGGATGGGGTCGGTGATGGTCTCCACCACGGTGATGGCCTGGAAGAGCTCCACCACGCCCTTCTCCGGGTCGTACTTCGCCTCGAGGTTGCGCTCCTGGCCAAAGTGCTTCTTGGCCGCGGTCGTCATCGCGTCCTCGAGGGTGGCGATGAGCACGCTCCGCTCGATGCCCTTGTCCTTGGCCACCTGATCCAGGACGAGGTTGAGGTTGATGTTGGGGTTGGCTGGCGTGGGCATCATCTTCTCCAAAGGTTCCACGGGCGCGCCCGCGCGAGGGCGCACCCTGTATGTGGACTGCTAGAACTCGAACTCCAGATTGGCCTTGGCGATGTCCTTGAAGGAGATGCGGAAGCTGCCCGCCCCTTCCACGTCCACGGCGATGGCGTCGGCCGCCACCTCGGTGAGCGTCCCGGTGAAGTTCTTGCGCGGTGGCTCCCCGAGGGGCCCGAAGGTCTTGACCTTGATCTTCTGGCCCTTCACCCGCTCGAAATGCACGGGCTTCTTCAGGGGCCTGTTCACGCCGGGGCTGGAGACCTCCAGGTTGTACTCGTGGGGAACGATGTCCTCCACGTCCAGCACCGTGTCCACCGCCCGCGAGACCTGCGAGCACTCGTCCAGGCCCACCCGTCCACCCGGCTTGTCGATGAACAGGCGCAGGATCCAGCCCTCGCGCTCGCGGAGGAACTCCACCTCGAGGAGCTCCAGCCCCTCGCCCGCAACGATGGGCTCGAGCACCTCCTGTGCCCTTGCCTCCACCGTTTGCTTGATGTTCTCCGCCATAGGCCGCTTCGAAAACTCCGGACTCCAAAAACACAAAAAGCGGGCGCGACGGCCCACTTTTCGAGGAACTGCGTCGAAAAATGTCGGCGGCGTCCGTAGCACACGCCACCTCGGGGTGTAAAGGATGACGCACCCCTTGTCCTGACATCCAACAGTCCCCCCGGGGGTAGGGATTCCCGGGGTTTCCGTGGACCGGAACCGGTTATAACGCCCCCATGCACCTCATCGCCGCAGCCCAGATGGTGTCCACCGCGGACAAGGCCCACAACCTCGACTCGGCCACCCGGCTCGTCCGGCGGGCGGCCGACATGGGCGTCCGCCTGGTGGGTTTGCCCGAGAACTTCAGCTGGATGGGCCCGGAAGCCGAGCGCCAGGGCGCCGCCGAGACGATGGAGGGCCCCACGCTCTCGCGGATGGCCGAGCTGGCGCGCGAGCGGAAGGTGACACTGCTGGCCGGCTCCATCCTGGAGACAGGTGCCCCGGGCGGCCGCCTCTACAACACCACCGTGCTCTTCGGGCCGGACGGCGCCCGGCTGGCCGTGTACCGGAAAATCCATCTCTTCGACGTGGACGTGGGCGACGGCACCCCCTACCGCGAGTCCGAGGCGGTGGCCCCGGGCAGCCAGGTGGTGGTGGCGGACACGGAGGCGGGCCGACTGGGCCTCTCCATCTGTTACGACCTGCGCTTCCCCGAGCTGTACCGCCGCCTGGCCAAGGACGGCGCCACGCTGCTGGCGGTGCCAGCGGCCTTCACCCTGATGACGGGCAAGGACCACTGGGAGGTGCTGCTGCGCGCACGCGCCATCGAGAACCAGTGCTACCTCTTCGCTCCGGCCCAGGGCGGGCGGCACTCGCCCCAGCGCGTCACCTGGGGCCATGCCATGGTGGTGGACCCCTGGGGGCTGGTGACAGCCCGAGCCTCCGAGGGCGAGGGTCTGGCCGTGGCGCCGGTGGACCCGGAGCTGCTCGCCCGCATCCGCAAGAATCTGCCCTGCCTGCAACATCGACGACTGGATTGAACCAGCCGAGCACTTGTGACCGGGCCCCTGGGTACCGGGTCCATTCCCCGGTACACTGAGGACCGGAACCTCTCTCGTGAAAAGTCGCTGGTCCTATATGGTGTTCGTCCTCCTCGGGCCGCTCTCGGTGGGTTGTCCCGCCGATGAGAAGCCCGTGGCCCCGGTGCATGCGCCGGCCGCGCCGCCTCCGGTGCGCCGCGCCCAGCTCAAGGGGCTTCAAGGGGATGTGAAGGTCAAACGCGCGGCGGGGGACGAGTGGCTCCCCGCCCAGGAGGGCATGCCCCTCTTCGAGAACGACAAGGTGAGAACCGTGGCAGGCGCGGGAGCGCAGATCGTCTTCGCCAACGGCAGCATCGTGAACCTGGGCGATGACGCGCTGATCGGCATCGCGGAGACGAGGCCAAGGCCCGGGCAGGAGCGCACGGACCTGACGGTTCTCCGCGGCCGGGTGGACGCCGAGATGGAAGATCCGGCACGCCAGTCACTGACGGTCACCACACCAGCGGCCACCGTCCGGGCCGGAAGGGAGATCGTGTTCCAATGAAGAGTTCCTTCCTGCTCGCCCTGTTGATGCTGGCGCCCACCGAGGTGGTGGTGCGCGATGGAGAGTCGCTCGCCGAGGTGGCCCAGCGCACGCTGGGAGACCGTGACGGCGCCAGTGAGCTCAAGGCGCTCAATGGATTGAAGGACAACGCGGTCGCGCCGGGCACGAAGCTGAAACTGCCCGGGCCGGACCGCGCGCTCGCCCAACGGTCGCTGACGACGGCGCGCAACGCGCTGGCCCAGGCGGACGCCAATGCGGCCCAGCGCGAGGAGGCCGCGGCCAAGCTGAAGGAGGCCGAGGCCTACTTCCAGAGCGCGCGCTATGACGCCGCCGCCCAGGCGGCCGATGGGGCCTGGAAGCTGGTGGCGGCGACGGCGGCGCAGCCCACCACCTTCTCCGTGGCCGTGGACGACAAGGGCACCACCACGGTGGAGTCCAGGTCCGGCCAGCCGGTGCGCGTGGAGGCCGAGGGTGTCACCCATCCGGTCTACGCCGGCGAGAGCGTGCGCGTGGTGAAGGGCCAGGCACCCTCCGCCCCCCGGGCTCCGCTGGGCGCGCCCCTGCCCACCCAACCCGCCAACAAGTCGAAGTTGACCGTGCAGCCCGCCAAGAGCGGCGCCAGCTCCGTCACCCTCGCCTGGAAGCCGGTGGAAGGTGCCGAGGGCTACGAGGTGGAGCTGGTGCCCGCGCGTGGAGAGAAGCGCACGCTGCCGGCCAACACCCACCAGCTCAAGGTGCCGCTGGCCGCGGGCGCCTACCGCTGGAGCGTGCGCGCGGTGGCCCGCGAGTCCCGTTCCGAGGCCTCGGCCGAGCAGGGTTTCGAGGTGGCGGAAGCGCCAGCCAAGCCCATCAACCTGCAGGTGCAGCCCACGAAGTGGCAGTAGCGCGGGAGGCGCGTTCCCATGCGGCTCTTCAAGACCATCCTCTTGTTGATGCTGGTGGCCAGCCTGGTGCCCACCGTGATGGTGGGCCTGCTGTCCGTGTCCGACACGCGCGAGCTGCTGGTGCGCGACGCGCAGGAGCTCACGCAGGAGCGCGTCAAACAGCTGAAGCTGAAGGTGGAGGGCTTCCTCGCCGAGCCCACCCGCGCGGTGATGGGCATGGCGCGCGTGCCCAACTTCTTCACCCTGACCCTGGAGCAGCAGCAGACGTACCTGCGCGCGGTGCTCAACCAGAGCCGCGAGGTGCAGGCCATCACCCTCTTCGGGCCCGATGGCAAGCGGCTGCCGGGACTGCAGGCCTTCGCCGTCAGTGACGTGCCCCCCACCGCGCTGGCCGAGCACGAGTCGCGCGCCGTGGCCCTGCTGGAGGGGCTCGCCGGCCTGCACTACGCGGACGTGGTGTGGCGCCCCACCGGCGAGGCCGTGGTGACGTTCGCCTTCCCCGTGGGCGAGCCCGTCAAGGGCTACATCGCCGCGGACGTATCCCTGGCGGAGCTGCAGACCATGCTCGCCCAGGAGCGCGTGGGCAGCACCGGCTTCGTCTACCTCTCCGACGCCCAGGGCCACGTGCTCGCCGGCGGCGGCGGGCTGGTGGCCGGCCAGGACGTCTCCCAGCGGCCCGTGGTGGCGCACCTGCTCAAGGGCGTGGCGCGCTCCCCGGACACGGACATCCTCCACGTGGGCAACTTCTCCGAGGGCGACGAGGCCGTCGTCGCCGCCTACGCCACCCTGGCCGATCCCCACTGGGCCATCGTCTCCGAGCAGCCCGTGGCGCTCGCCTACAAGCAGGTGGAGACCATGGAGCGGCGGCTGCTGCTCACCGTGCTGGCCGCCACCGTGGTGGCCCTCGCGCTCGCCGCCTTCTTCTCGCGCAGCGTCACCCGCCCCCTCAAGGGCTTCACCCAGGGCGCCCTCGAGCTGGCCCAGGGCAAGTTCGGCCTCGAGGTCAACGTCCCCCAGAAGAACGAGCTCGGCGAGCTGGCCCGCACGTTCAACTACATGAGCAAGCAGCTGCTCGCGTACGACCACGAGAACCGCGGCCTCTACGAGAGCCTCGAGCAGGGCTACCTGGAGACCATCGTCGCCCTGGCCAACTCCATCGACTCCAAGGACTCCTACACCCGCGGCCACAGCCAGCGCGTGGGCGACGTGGCGGTGGAGATCGGCCGCGAGATGGCCCTCTCCGAGCGCGAGCTCAAGCAGCTCCAGTTCGGCGGCATCCTCCACGACATCGGCAAGATTGGCATCGTCGAGTCCATCCTCTGCAAGCAGTCGCGGCTGACGGACGAGGAGATGACCATCATGCGCGAGCACACGGCCATCGGCGACAGCATCATCAAGCCCATCAGCTTCCTGCAGGCCATGCGCGCCTGCGTGCGCAGCCACCACGAGCGCTGGGATGGCACCGGCTACCCGGACAAGCTCGCGGGCGAGGACATCCCCCTGCTGGCCCGTATCGTGGCCTGCGCGGACACCTTCGACGCCTGCACCTCCACCCGCCCCTACCAGAAGGCCATGCCCCTGGAGAAGGCGATGGAGATCCTCGAGAACCTCAGCGGCAAGCAGCTGGACCCGGTCGTGGTGTCCGCCCTGCGCCGGGTGCTGGAGAAGAAGGGCGTGCGCGTCGAGGGCCACCGGCTTCCCGTGAAGCTCGCCTCGTGAGGCCCCCCAGGGTTCCCTCCCCCTCCGGCACGCTGGATGGTAAGCAGGGCCCAGCGATGTTCTGGCCCTGAAAGAGGAACCCCTTGAGTTTCTGGGATCGAATCAAGCCCACCGAGCGCCCCGTCTCCGCCACCGAGGTGACGCTGTCGCCGGACAACACCCGGTTGAGCCTCGTCTGGGAGGATGGCGTGAAGACGGACGCCACCGCGCAGATGCTGCGCCAGCAGTGCCCGTGCGCCGGGTGCGTGGACGAGTGGACCAACAAGCGCACGCTGGACCCGGCCCGGGTGCCCGCGGACGTGCGCATCACCCAACTGCAACCGGTGGGCAACTACGCCCTCACCTTCGTCTTCAGCGACGGTCACGGCACCGGCATCTACCCCTGGAAGCTGCTGCGCGAGATCACCCAGGCGCAGGGCTGAGCCCATGGAGGAACGCGTGAACGAGTCCCGCTACCGTCTGGTGCGTCCGCTGGCCATGGGAGGCATGGCGGAGCTGTTCCTCGGCGTGGTGCGCGGCGCGGAGGGCTTCGAGAAGTCCGTGGCCATCAAGCGCGTGCTGCCGCACCTCGCGAGCGAGCCCACCATCGCGCAGATGTTCCTCGCCGAAGCCCGGCTCGCCACCCACCTGCAGCACCAGAACATCGCCAGCGTCTACGACGTGGGTAGCAGCGCGGAAGGGCTCTTCCTGGTGATGGAGCTGGTGGACGGCTGGGACCTGGGCGTGCTGCTGCGCCACGCCCACCGCCGCGGCCAACGCTTCCCTCCCCACCTCGTGGCCCTCATCGGCTCCCAGGTGCTCGCCGGCCTCGTCCACGCCTACCGCCGCCTGCACAACGGCCGTCCCGTGCTCACCGCCCACCGGGATGTCTCGCCCTCCAACATCCTCATCTCCCGCGAGGGCGAGGTGAAGGTGACGGACTTCGGCATCGCCCGCCTCGAGGGCATGTCCATGGGCACCCAGCCCGGCACCTTCAAGGGGAAGCTCCCCTATGCCGCGCCCGAGACGCTGCGTGGCGAGCCGGCCAACGCCCTGAGCGATCTGTTCGGGCTCGGCATCGTCCTCTACGAGCTGCTCGCCGGACGCCACCCCTTCGGGGACGGCGCGACGGACCCGATGTCCTTCGCCCTCGCCATCACCCAGCAGGAGCCCGCGCCGCTCACGGACGTGCCCGCGCCGCTGGCCGCCGTGGTGATGCGCGCCATGGCCAAGGCGCCCGAGGCCCGCTTCCCCCGGCCCGAGGACATGGCCGAGGCGCTGGCCCGCTACCTGGCCCAGGCCGGTGAGCCTGCCACCTCCCAGTCCCTCGCCACGTTCATCGCCAGCCTCACCCCGCCCCTCACCCTCGTCGAGCGGGCGCAGGCCTCGGAGTCCACCGACGCGTCGCCGGCGACCATGACGCCCACCGTCCGCCGCCCCTCCCTGTCCACCCGGGCCGTGAATCCCCCCTCCTTCGAGCTGCAACCGGTGGAGGAGAACCTCGAGGAGTACGAGGAGGTGCCCGGAGGACCCGCGCTCAGCATGAGTGGCCGGCTCGTCGTCCCCACTGTCCCGGCTCCCGCCGCCGCGCCCGTCCCCGCGCCTGCTCCCGCTCGCGCCCCGGCTCCAGCCCGGCCCGCCGCCGCGGCCCCCCGCGCCCGGGAGTCCCGCTGCTCCCGCTGCAACATGCCCCTCGCCTCGGCCCACGCCCCGTGCGACCGCTGCGCCCGGGAACTGTCCCCGCCGCTCTCCTCATTCGCCGAGGACATCTCCGCGCCCCAGGACGCCTCGTCCCCTGCGCGGCGCTCGGTGCTGGACATGCGGGAAGACGAGCTGGAGCTGGCAGAGCGCGCCCCGAAGAAGGAGACGGTGTACGAGCCGCCCAAGGCCCGCTTCCCGTGGGCACGCGTGGCGGCCACCGTGGCCACGCTGCTGCTGCTGGGCGGCGCCGCCGTGGTGGGCTACCCCTACCTCCGGCCCTTCCTGACGCGGATGTTCTACTCGGTGGGCCCCAAGCAGTCCCTGCCCCTGCTCGCCATCGATAGCCAGCCCGGGGGCGCCACCGTCATCGTGGACGGCACGGAGATCGGCACCACGCCCATCGTCCTCGACAACACCTACGCCAGCGGCCAGGACGTCCCCGTGCAGCTCACGCTCAAGGGCCACAAGCCCTGGAAGGGCACCTTCACCGGCGGCCAGCCCGTGGATCTCCACGTCCGCCTCAAGCGCTGAGGCGGGGGAAGGCCCGCCCTCACTTCACCAGGCGCAGATGGCCTCGCCGCGGCGAGGGCGGCTCGTCCTTGGGCCCCTCGGCCTCGACCGGGCTCGGAGCCGGCACGGGCGCTGGAGCTGGCACCGGGACTGGAGTGGGAGCCGGAGCCGGCACCGGGACTGGAGTGGGAGCCGGAGCCGCCGCGACGGGCTCGGGCGACTCTTCCTCCGGCCGCCCCACCTCGCGCAGCACGGCCCGCGGACGCTCCACCGCCGGCTGCTCCGTCACACTCTCCGGAACCTTGGACGTCACCATCGTCTGCTGGATGAGCTCGGCCGGCATGTCGTCCGGGTACATCCAGAATTCCTTCGTCAGGTGGCTCGTGATGGCGAAGAGCGCCGACCACGGCACCGCCACCTTGAAGCGGCTCCCCGAGAAGCTCAGGGTGCAACGCACGCCCCACTCGCCCACCGTCAGATCCGGTGGATCGAACCGGTAGGACAGATTCAGGCGCAGGTGGGACTCATTGCGCAGCGAGGTGGGCACGAGAACCCCCGGACGGCGCGCGTCCAGGTGGATCATCACCATGCCCTTGTCGAGCGCGGCCAATAGCCGCGCCTTCTTCTCAGGACCCTTCTTGTCCATCGACGTGCGCTAGCGGGCGAGGGGGGCGTTTCAGCGACGGCGCATCGCCCGGTCCATCTCCCGCTTGGTCTCCCGTTCCTTGATGTCCTGCCGTCGGTCCTCGTGCGTCTTGCCCTGGCACAGCCCCAGCTCCACCTTCGCCCGGCCGTTCTTGAAATACAGCAGGAGCGGGATGATGGAATAGCCTCGCTCCCGAACCTTCGTGATCCACCGGTCGATTTCCGCCCGGTGCATCAACAGCTTGCGGCCCCGCAGAGGCTCGTGGCTGAAGAAGCTGGAGGGGTTGTAACTGCCGATGTGAGCATTGAGCAGGAAGAGCTCACTGCCCTTGGGCAGCGCGTAGGCATCCGAGAGGTTGGCCGTCCCGGCCCTCAGCGCCTTCACCTCGCTGCCCGAGAGCGACAGGCCCGCCTCGACCTTCTCGTCCACGGTGTAGGCGGCGCGCGCCTTGCGGTTCTCGGCGATGATCCTGATGCCGGACTCGCCCGTCCCGCCCTTGCCCTTTCCAGCCGCCATACGCTCGTGTCCCCTAGCCTCCGATGGGCTGGTTGTCGATCAGCCGTGTGGAACCAACGAAGGCCGCCACCAGCAGCCGCGCGGGCTGGCCTGGAGTCACGGCCGGCAGCGGGGTCAGCGAGGTAGCGTCCACCAACTCGACATAATCCTCTCGAAGGCCCGCGGCCTCCAATTCACGGCGCACCGCGCCGACCAGGGCCGGCGTCTCGCGCGTCCCGCTCCGGCACAGCGCCTGGGCCGCCGACAGGCCTCGCGACAAGGCGAGCGCCCGCTGCCTGTCCTCGGGGGACAGGTAGGCGTTGCGCGAGCTCATCGCCAACCCGTCCGGCTCGCGCACGGTGGGCATGCCGATGATTTCAACCCCAAGGTTCAGGTCGCGCTCGAGGGCGCGGATGACCTGGAGCTGCTGGAAGTCCTTCTCGCCGAAGAGGGCGAGCTGGGGCTTGAAGAGGCATAGCAGCTTCGTCACCACCGTGGCCACGCCGCGAAAGTGGCCGGGCCGGCGCGCGCCGCACAGGCCCTGGCTCACCTGCTCCACGTCCACGTACGTCTGGTAACCCGGCGGGTACACCTCCGCCGGAACGGGGGCGAAGACGGCCTCCACTCCGGCGCTGGCGCACCTGGCCAGGTCCCCCTCCAGGTCCCGCGGGTAGCGCGACAGGTCCTCCTTCGGACCGAATTGGGTGGGGTTGACGAAGATGGAGGCCGCGACGACGTCGGCGCGCCGGCGTCCTTCGCGCATCAGCGAGACGTGGCCCTCGTGCAGGAAGCCCATGGTGGGCACCAGCGCCAGGCGGCGGCCCGAGCGGCGAAGGGAATCCGCCCAGGCGGCGGTCTCGGCAACGGTACGAAGGACGAGCGGGGCCATGGGCTAGACCGGAGCTCCGTAGATGGGGCCCACCTTCTCGGCGCCCTCGGCGGGCGCGTTCGTGGGCTCGGGCGTGGAGGCCACGAGGCGGATGGGCTTGGACTTGAAGGAGTGCTCCTCGTCCGGGAAGGTGCCCGCGCGGACCTCGGAGAAGTAGGCGCCCGCGGCCTCCGTCATGGAGCCGTGGAGGTTGGCGTAGCGCTTCACGAACTTGGGCTTGAAGTCCGGGTTCATCCCCAGCAGGTCGTAACAGACGAGCACCTGGCCGTCGCAGTACTTGCCCGCGCCAATGCCGATGGTGGGGATGGAGAGCCGCTGCGTCACCTGACGCGCCAGCTCCAGCGGCACGCCCTCGAGCACCAGCGAGAAGCAGCCCGCGCGCTCCAGCGCGAGGGCGTCCTCGAGAATCTTGTGCGCGGCGTCCTCGTCGCGGCCCTGCACCACGTAGCCGCCCATCTTGTGCACCGACTGCGGCGTGAGGCCCAGGTGGCCCATGACGGGGATGCTGGCACGGCTGATGGCGGAGACGACGTTGGCGAACTCGGCGCCGCCCTCCAGCTTCACCGCCCCCACCCTGCCCTCCGCCACCAGACGGCCGGCATTGCGCACCGCCTCCTCCACCGACACCTGGTAGCTCATGAAGGGCATGTCCCCCACCACGAGCGCCCGCTTCGTCCCACGGACGACGGCGGCGGAGTGGTACACCATCTGGTCCATCGTGACCGGGAGGGTGGAGTCATGCCCCTGCACGACCATCCCCAACGAGTCTCCCACGAGCAGCACGTCCGCTCCGGCTTCATCGAAGACGCGGGCGAAGGTGGCGTCGTAGGCCGTGACCATGCAGATCTTCTGGCCGCTCTGCTTCAGGCGCTTCAGCGTGTGGATGGTGACCTTGTCCTTCACGGTTCACCTCCTCTGGGGAAAGGGGTTCAACGTCCTGCCGTGCATGCATGGACGCCTCTCACCGTCCCCGAGGGGATCGCCGGAAGCGGCCATCGGTGACACTCTAACGCCCTCGGAAGCGTCGCGGGGGCTTCTCTTCTGGGCAGGCAGGCAGTCGAGCCCTTCTCAGAGCCGCTTGCCGCTGTGGGGCTGGTAGTGGTGGGTCCCCTGACGGGCCCGGTCGATGGCGCCCATCAGCCCCTTGAGATCGTTCTCATTGTGGACGAAGTCGATGTCCGAGGTGTCCACCACCAACAGCGGCGTCTCCGTGTAGCGCGAGAAGAACTCGTTGTAGGCGTGGACGAGCTCCTCCAGGTAGCCGGCGTCGAACTGGCGCTCGAAATCGCGGCCCCGCTTCTTGATGCGGTGGAGCAGCACGTCCAGACGGGCCTGCAGGAAGATGACCAGGTCCGGCCGCGTCACCCGGGGCGTGAGGGCCTCGAAGACGCGCTCGTAGAGGGACAGCTCGTGCGAGTCCAGCGTCAGGCACGCGAAGATGCGGTCCTTGGCGAACAGGTAGTCGCTCACCGTCACCGAGTTGAACAGATCCGGCTGGAAGAGCTCCTGCTGCTGCTGGAAGCGCGAGAGCAGGAAGAAGATCTGCGTCTGGAAGGCGTACTTCTGCCGGTCCTCGTAGAAGTGGGCGAGGAAGGGATTCTCCTCGTATTTCTCGAAGACACGCCGGGCCCCGAAGCGCTCGGCGACGAAGTTGGAGAGACTCGTCTTACCGACGCCGATGGGCCCCTCGACCACGATGTAGCGGTTGTCCATCCGCTTCGAGACCTCCGACTGCACGAGAGCCGCGCTCCGGCCTGGGAAACCCGGCCCGAACGGGGCGCGGAATAGAGCACGGGAGTGACGACCGGGCAATGTTCGCGCTCCCGTCAGGCTCGCCACGCTTGACGGGCCGATGAGCGTCCACTACCAGGGACGCACGCGCGGTGCGGGAGAGGCGGACGCGCGGGGACCGAGGGAGATGAATCGACGGCAGCGGGCGAAGACGGTCATCGAGATGGAGCCACGCCGGGCCACGTCCACCGAGACGGCCCAGGCACCCACCCAGGCGTTGGAGCCCGACCCGCTCTTCGGCGTGGCCCTCCTCAAGACGGCCCTGGAGCTCAAGCGCCGCAAGGACGGCACCCCGGAGGAGATCCTCCGCGGCGTGCTGGCCCGCATGCGGCTGTCCGAGGACGAGTTCCGCGCGTGGCTGTCGCAACAGGGCGGGCTGGCGAAGGTGCTCGGCGGCGGCGGCGAGCCCTGAGCCTCTAACGAGAGGCAACCCAGGGCTGGAGCACCGCGTCCACCGCGCCTCCGAGTGACTTGCAGAAGGCGTACTCGGTGCGCAGCCGCTCCACGGGGGTGGCCGCCTCGAAACGGCGCGTCTCGAAGAAGAGCGCGTACACCAGCTTGTCACCCACCTTCGAGCGGATGCCGAGGTACTCGCCCTGTACGTCCATCTGCGGCAGCAGCATGCGCTCCAACGAGCGGTAGACGCGGGCCATGTCCTGGGTGGCCCCCACGAAGGTCTTCTCGTCGAGGAGCGGGATCGGACTCGGGTCGCCCCAACGCAGCAACACCACCCCATCGGGGCGGGCGAACACCGCGTACACCACGCCGAAGCGGTTGAGCACCGGCTCCAGCTCCTCCAGTGGCAGGGGCTTCATGGGTCCTCTCCGGGCCGCTCTTCTCGTTAACACCAGAGCGGGCCGGACGCCAAATTGGCGCTACTTCGCGACGGGCCCC
>DASQMW010000177.1:0-10274 GCA_035645295.1 Archangium sp. | reverse complement strand
GCCCTCGCGGGCTCGCGTTCGCCGGCGAGGGCCCCCTGGGCGCCCAGGCCCACCTGCTCCACGTGGACGGGGCGGATCTGCTCAAGCTGCAGACCCTGGCCGCACGCTCGAGCAGCCGCGTGGATGACGCGGCGTTCGCGCTCTACGTGCTGATGCAGATCTTCTCCCGCCTCCACGCCGCGGGACTGCCCACGCCCGCGGCGGAGTAGGGGCTCAGCGCAGCTGCAGCAGGCCCATCCGCTTGAGCTTGGCCAGCGTCTTGAGCGTGTCCAGCTCGCGCGCGGGGCTGGCCAGCACCAGCGTGGACACGTCCCAGGCGCCGTTGACGAGCCCCGCCACCTGCCGCTCCTCCTGCTTGAGCAGCGTCTGCGACTCGGGATCCGGCCGCAGCTCCGCCACCGACAGCGGCGGCAGCTCCGCGTAGAGCGCGGCCACGTGCTCGCTCTGCACCATCCGCGCGAACTCGCGCACCCGCCGGTCCGCCGGATCGCTCGACAGCAGGTTCGCGCACACCAGCCCCGCCGCGTCGTACTGGCCCTCGCGGATGAGCACCGCGCCCTTCTCCAGCATGTCGCTCACCGGATCCACCACCACCTCCGGGGCTCCCTCCACCGCCACCTGTTTGGCCCGCAGCAGCTCGAACACCCGGCGCGTGATGTTCGAGCGCGACAGGCTCAGCGACAGCCGCAGCCGCCCCATGTTCTGCCCGCCCGCGCACATCGTCAGCAGGATGCGGTGCATCAGCGGTTGGCGCGGGCTCGGCTGCACCAGCGAGCGCACCGTCAGGGCGTCTCCCGGCAGCACCCGGTCCACATCCGGCTGCTCATCCAACCAGCGCAGCGACTCGAAGAGCAGCTCCCGGAGACTTATCTCGCAGGGCCCCCACTCCTCGCCCGTGCGGTCCAGGTCCTCCGTCCAGTGGAAGGCGCCATGGCCCCCGCGCGTCTGGTCCACCATGGAGCCGAGCATCTCCTCGCGCACCAGCTCGCGCACCAGTTTGAAATCCACCTTGTGGTCGCGGAAGATCGGCTCCACGTCCTCCGTCCCCGGAGGAATCGAGTTGAAGGCCGCCAGCACCGCCGCGCCATCCGCCAGATTCGCCAGGGAGAGCACCCGGGCCACGCGCCCCCACAGCCCCTCATGGGCCACGGAGAGCACCTGCCCCGAGAGCAAGAAGAGCTTGCGCTCGCCGCCCTCCCAGGTGAGGAGCTGGAGCGTGCCCGTCTTGCGGGAGCTATCCAACCACTGGAGCAATTCGGGAAGGGGGAAGCTGGAGAAGTCGCCGTGGAGAGCCATGGGTGTCTTGCGGCCAGGATACAGTCGCGCGCCATGCGCGTCGCGGTCCTCTTCATCGATGGGGTTGGCATCGGACGAAATGAGCCGGAGGCGAATCCACTCGCCGGCCACGACTATCTCCTCTCCCACTTCCGGGATGAACCCCCCCGCGCGCTTCCCGAGGGGGGTCAATGTTTCCCGGTGGACCCCACTTTTGGCGTGGCCGGGCGGCCACAGTCCGCCTCCAATCAGACGGCCATCCTCACCGGCCAGCCCGCCCCCGTCCTGATCGGCCGGCACGTGCTGGGCTACCCGGACGCCCCCCTGCGCGAGCTGCTGGCGCGTCACTCCATCGTCAAACGGCTGGTGGCGGCGGGCCGCAGCGCCACCTTCGCCAACAGCTACCCCGTGGCCTACCTGGACGCGCTGAAGCTCACCCGGCGTCCCTCCACCAGCTCCCCCGAGTTCACCCTGCCCCCGGCCACCCTGCGGCGCCTGAAGGCCTCCGCCAGCACGCTGGCCTTCGCCGCCGCGGACGTCCCCCTGCGCACCCTGGAGGACGCCCGGGCCGGCCAGGGCCTCACCCATGACATCACCGGCGAGCGGGCCCAGGCCCGGAGTCTGTCCGCCCCCCAGCGCACCCCGGCCGAGGCCGCCGCCGTCTTCTGGCGCGTCGCCGGCGAGGCGGACTTCACCTTCTTCGAGCACTACCTGGCGGACGAGGCCGGGCACGCCCAGGACTTCGCCGCCGCCCGCGAGGCCCTGGACACCTTCGATGCCTTCGCCCGGGCCGTCATCGCCACCCGGCCGCCCGAGGCCCGGGTGCTGGTGTGCAGCGACCATGGGAACGTGGAGGATCTGACTACACGTTCCCACACCCTCAATCCCGTGCCCGTGCTCTACTTCGGTCCGCCTGCTCCAGGATTGGAGTCCCTGGCCACCGTGGCGGACGTGGGCCGCACGGTGCTGCACTGGCTGGACGTGGAATGAGGATGGAGATGCGCAACGTGGCGTTGGGAGTGCTGGTGCTGCTGTCCGGCTGCGCCTCCACCCGGTTCTCGGCACCCGGGGCGGCCCTCCAGGAGTCGGTGGCCATGGAGAGCCCCACCGGCCGGTTCCGCATCGACTACGCCCCCGGGGACGAGCAGGACGCCGCCCATATCCAACAGGCCGTGACGGAGGCCCTGCCCCGGCTGGAGCGATGGGGCACGCTGCGCGAGCGTGTCACCATCCGGGTGATGCCCGACCACGCGTCGCTGGAGGCCGCCGTCCGGCAGCACGGCTACGGCTGGCTGCGCGCCTGGAGCCGGTATGACGAGGTGTTCGTCCAGGCCCCCTCCACCTGGGGCGCGGCCGGGGCCACCCAGCCCCAAATCAATGAGCTGCTGCTGCACGAGCTCACCCACAGCCTGATGTACCAGATGGCGGCGGACCGGCGCGGCTGGTCGCGCAAGCGGATTCCCCTGTGGTTCCGCGAGGGCATGGCCTCGTACACGGCGGAACAATCCTACCGGTGGGTGTCGCTGGAGGAGATCGCCCGCCACTTCGAGCGCGCGCCCGGCAGTGATCCGGTGCGCAAGCCGGGCGATTTGTACCGGGACGATTCGAACCTCATCTATGGCGTGGCGCACCACACCTTCGCGTTCCTCGTGAAGCGCTATGGCGAGGACGCGGTGCGCGGCCTGCTGCGCGAGATGAAGGGCGGCAAGGAGTTCCCTCGGGCCTTCGAGAGCGCCATCGGGCTGCCGCCGGACGCCTTCGAGCGCGACTTCACCCGGTATGTCCGCTGGCGCGGGTTCCGCGGCGGACGGGTGACGCCCCGGGCCAGCACGCCGCCGGGCTGAGCCGTTTCGTCGTTCAGGAACATCCGAATGTCATCTGATTCCCACCGAATGACATTCACCCCGGGCTGAATCCCATTCGATTGCAATCGAATGCTATGGGGTTGTTCCTGAATACAATCCAGGAGGAGCTGGACGATGAACACGAGCCGTCCCCCGGCCGGGCGCCCTTCCGCGGGCGGGCGCACCCTGCCCCAGGTGATGGAGTCCCTGGGCACGTTCTTCCACCAACTCGGCATGCCGCCCATCGCCGGACGGATGTTGGCATGGCTGGCGCTGTCGGAGTCCGGGTGCGACTCGCTGGACGCGATGGCCGGGGCGCTGAAGGCCAGCAAGGCCTCGGTGAGCAGCATGGCGCGGCTGCTCGCGGAACGCGGCTTCGTGGAGCGGGTGCCCGTGCTGGAGCGGCGGGATTGTTACCGGCTCCGGGCGGACGCCTGGGAGAATGTCCTGCGCACCCGCCTGGCCGCCATCGCCAGCGCAAAGGGCCTGGCCGACGAAGGACTCTGGCTGCTCGGGGAGGGCGAGCACCCCGCCCGCGCGCGTCTCGAGTCCCTGCGGGAGTTCAGCGAATTGTGCGCCACCCTCGAGCGTGACCTGCCGTCGTTCCTCGAGCGCCTGCGCGGACGCGGGGCCGGTCCCCGCTCCCGGCGCGCCTCCCCGCTCCCCAGGTGAAGACGCGGCGCACCAGTGCCCGCCCCCTCGCTGGCCTACCTGCCACCTCCTGGGGGGAACCCCCCTCCCCATTGGCCCACCAGCCCGCTTTTCTGTTACGACAGGCGTGGACATTCCCCACCCTGGCTCGCGACCCCCCGCGGACTGGGAGTGTGAGGAGGCTGCACGATGAAGCTGCGTACGCTGGGCCTGACGGTACTCGGTGCCGTGGGACTCTCCGCCCTGACGGCCTGCAAGAAGGACGAGGCCGCGCCCGCCACCGCCCAGGCTCCGGCCGCGCCCGCCATCAAGGCCGCGCCCCTGCCCGCTGACACGCCCCTGCCCCCGGAGCCCCAGGAAGAGGCCGCCCAGTCCCCCCAGGGTGGCGGCACCGTCCGCGGGCTCGTCACCTTCAAGGGCAGGCCCCCCGCGCCCAACCCCATCACCCCGGGCACGGATCCCAACTGCGACGGCATGGAGCTGGTGGATCAGCCCGTCCTCGTGACGGACGGCAAATTGGCCAACGTGCTGGTGCGCGTGCAGGGCAACGTGCCCGGCCAGCCCACGACGCCGCCGGGCTCCATGGTGGTGGTGGACCAGAACCGCTGCATGTACAAGCCGCGCGTCCAGGGCGCCGTCATCAACCAGCCGCTGGTGCTGATGAACAGCGACAGCACGCTGCACAACGTGCGCGGCGTGTCCGGGGGCAAGCAGCTCTTCAACGTCACCCAGCCGCCGCTGAAGACGAAGGAGGCCCAGCCTCCGAAGGAAGCGGACGTCATCCGCCTCAAGTGCGACATCCACCCGTGGATGACCGCGTTCGTGGTGATGAGCCCCCACCCGTACTTCGCCACCACCACCGAGGACGGCGCCTTCTCCATCCAGGGCCTGCCGCCGGGGACGTACACGCTCGAGGCCTGGCACGAGACGCTGGGCACGAAGACGGCCCAGGTCACGGTGCAGGAGGGCCAGGAGGCCACGGCGTCCTTCGAGTTCGTGGCCGCGAGGTAGAGCCCCTCGTGGACGTCAGGTGGAACCCACCTGGGGAGCTGCCGGCGGGCCCAGCCGCAACGGGTCCCAGATGAGCGCCTCGGTGGGAATCAGTTTCATGTTCGTCAGCCCATGCCGCTTGACGAACTCGGCGAAGCGCTCGGAGACGAGGATAAGGCCCTGGAGACCCCGGGGGCGGAAGACGTCCTCACCCTGCCAGGTGCCCGGCTCCAGGGTGAAGCCGTGGATGGAGTCCCTTCCGGGATTACGGCACTCCGGACATGTCACGGGGACGGTGCGACGCAATCGGCTCCGTCCCTCATCCACGGCGGCGAGGCTGAAGCAGATGGTGATGGCGAAGTAACGGGGCACGGCACCGGGCTTGGGGCCCTTGCTCTTCCTCCTCACACGTACCACTTCGACTGGGTGAAACCCGAGCAGGCCGGTCAGACCTTCCGCTCGAAACGCCTCCGCGAAGCGCTCGGAGATAAGGGCTTCATACCCAGGCCCCTCTACGAAGTCGCCAAGGCCCTGGCCATACAGCTCCAACTCGACGCGGTAGGGGGGCAACCATGCCCGCATGCCGATGGCGTCACCACACCGTGGGCAATGGGGGGCATCTCCGATGTTGTCAGGCTCGACCGTGTCACACTGGGTGTCATGGCCCCCCCCCATGTCATCTTCGAGCACGAAGAAGCGCGGGGACAGACTCACCTCAGTAGCCATGGGGGAACCTCTTGAGCATCTCAGGGCGACTGTAGATCTCGCGCAGGAAGCTCTCGAACTCCTTCCGTGTTGCCGTGGGAAATCGCCTGAGCCACCTGACGACCTCCGTGTCCACGTCGCGGTGCCATTGCTGATAACCGCAGTGTGACTCCTTGTCCTTGGCCCTGGCCACGAAGCGTTCATCCCGAGGCTCGTACAATCCGCCGAGGGTCTCATGCCTCTTCAGCGCCTTGGCGATGGGCCGGGAAATGACATGGTGGTTCTGCCCCTGGCAGTCGGGGGGCTCGGGCGCGGCGTCGCCTTCGGCTTCCGCGGCTCTCGCGTCTTCTTGGTCTCGCGCCTCTTCTTCGAGCCGACCCTCCTCCGTCTGGGTTATCTCGTAGAGCAACCTGGCGCCATTGAGGACTTTGGCGATCTCCGCCGCACTCGCCCCACAGCTTTGCGCCGCACTCAGAGGCCACCTCTGAATGCAGCAACTCATCGTGTCCCAGCAGGTGACTTGAGCCAGGGAGATGGGGTTGCTTGCGGCGGCCGGACTGCTCGCGGCGGCCGAGATGCGCGGGGGGGTTGCACGACTCGCGGTGGAGTGTGCCCCCACGGAGCAGCCCGCCGAGACACTCGCGAGCACGGACAACAGGCCCAGAACGAGCGTGTGCCTCATCTTCTTCATGCTCACCATGAGTTGCCCCCGCTTGGACGACACCTGAGGACACCACGAGCTCCGGGCCGTACGGCCACCCGGAGCCCGGTGCGGCAACTACTTCTTCTTGATGGTCAGCTTCGCCTCGGTGGCCTTGCTGCCACCCTCGGCCTTGATGGTGACCGCGCCGGCCTTCACGGCCTTCACGTTACCGGCGGCGTCTACCGTGGCGATCTTCTCGTCGCTGGTGGTGAAGGTGAAGGACACGCCCTTGATGGCGGCGCCGTCCGTGCCCTTGGCGACCACCGCGAGCGGCGCGCTCTCGCCCACCTTCAGCGTGGCCGGCACCGTCTCGAAAGCCACCGTGTCCACCTCGGGCAGCTTCACGGTGACCTCGAACTCCTGCGTCAGCTTGCCGGACGTCGCCGTCACCTTCGCGGTGCCCACAGCCTTGGCCACCAGCCGGTTGCCCTCCACCTGCACCACGCTGGCGTCCGCGGCGGCGAAGTCCAGCTTCGCCTCCTTCACCGGACGGCCCGCGTCATCCTGCACCTCGGCCTCCACCACCGCGTCCGAGTCCAGGCCCGTCAGCGTGAAGGGCGCGCCCTTGATGAGGATCGCCGAGGGGATGATCACCTCCACCGGGGCCGAGGCGCTGACCTCACCCGAGGTGACGGAGATGTTCGCCGAGCCGCTCTTCACCGCCGTCACCTTGCCGGTGGCGTCCACGGTCGCGACCTTCGTGTTGGTGGAGGCAAACGCGAGCTCCGCCTTCTCCACCGCCTTGCCCTCCGCGGTGACGGCCTGCGCCGACAGCGCCACGGACTGGCCCGCCTCCGACAGCGCCACCTTCGCCGGCTTCACTTCGATCCGCTCCACCTTCGCGCACGCGGAAGCCAGCAGGACAACGGATGCGGCCATCAGGGGATTGAACAGACTCTTCATGATGAATGTGCCTTTCAGCCGAGGAACTTGGTGTTCCAAGGACCCGGGTGATAAAACCCGTCACGCCTCAGCAAGACGTGTTCCATTTCAGACAGCCCTCTGAAGGGTGCCGGAGGCCGTGGAGAAAAGGGGCAGCCCACCGGGCGCGTTGTCCTTTTTCTCCACACGTGCCCGAGAAGGCCCGAATCCGGTTACGGTGGAGCGCGCCAGCATCGAGCACCATGGACCGCGACATCAGAGCCGCCGAGACACACGCCAGGTACGAGCCCCGGAGGGACCCACGGTGAAGGGGCTGTGGCTTTCGTTCCTCCTGGTGGGCCTGTCCGTCTGGGCGGCCCCGCCGGGAGTGCCGCTCTGCGAGCGCCCCCATGTCGTGGCGCCGGTGGTGGAGCAGTCCTTCCCCGAGGAGGTGCAGCGGGCCCTGGAGGCGCTCGTGCGCGCGGAGCTCGCCCGGGAGCCGAACCACGCGGGCCTCGCGGTGGGCGTGCTGCGAAGAGACCAGCGCTGGGTGGGCACCTACGGGCTGCGGGACGTGGCCCGGGGCCTGCCCGCGACGCCGCGCACCACCTGGCGCATGGCCTCCATCACCAAGTCCTTCACCGCCGTGGCCGTGCTGCAACTCGTGGAGCGGGGCCTCATCGACCTCGATGCCGACATCCGCACCCGGGTGCCCGCGTGGCCGGAGAAGCGCTGGCCGGTGACGGTGCGGCAACTGCTCGGACACCTGGGCGGCGTGACGAACTACGGCCGCTTCGGCCCCAGCCATGACAGCGGTCCGGTGGACAGCGCGGGCGCGCTCGCGCTCGTCACGGGCTACGAGCTGGAGGCCGAGCCCGGCACCCGCTTCATCTACAGCACCTGGGCCTACAACCTGCTCGGCGCCGCCATCGAGGCCGCGTCGGGGCAGAGCTACGGCGAGTACCTCCAGGAGCACGTCTTCGGCCCCGCCGGCATGGTGCACGCGGCGCTGGACGATCGCCGCACGCGCGACGAGCACCACGCCGCGGGCTACCGGCTCCGGGATGGGCAGCGGGTGGCCTCCAAGGTCATCGACGTGTCCGGCCGCTTCGCCGGAGGCGGCACCCGCGCGACCATCGAGGATCTGCTCGGCTTCGGGGGGGCGCTGCTCGACTACCGGCTGGTGTCACGCACCAGCACGGGGTGGATGCAGACGCCGATGAGCACCCGGGACGGCCGGCTCACCGACTACGGCATGGGCTTCGCGACCTGGCCGCTCCGGGGCCACTACGTGGTGGCCCACTCGGGAGCGCAGCCAGAGACGTCCACGCTGCTCCTGCTGCTGCCCGGAGAGGACGTGGCCATCGCCCTGGCGAGCAACGTGGAGGGCCAGGCCGCCTCGCTCAAGCGCATCGCCTACGGCATCATCGAGCTGCTGCTCGAGGACACGGGGCCCCGGTTGAGCGCGCGCCGCCAGGGCCCGGTGGACGCCGTGGTGAACGAGGGCCTCAACCGGGTCTTCGGCTACGGGCTCGCCTACCACCGGTGGGCCACGCACGGGCCTGGGACGCTGCCCGGGACGGGCGGGCTCCCGGAGGCCTTCGACCAGGTGACGCGGCTGCTCGATCGGGCCGCCATCGAGCGGGCTCCGGGCGCCGTACGTGAGCGCCTCCTCTCTGCCCACGAGCCGCGCGAGGACTGGCTGCTCGTCCGGGTGGGGGCCCACATGGCCCGGACGCTGGAGGAGGCACTGGGACCCGAGCGGCTGCGCAGCTATCCCGCCCGGGGCCCGCTCGCCTTCTTCAACGACTACCTGGCCGTCTGCGAAACGAAGAGCTGCCCCGACCCGTTCCGCTTCAACGAGGCCCTGCGCGCGGACCTGCGCCGGTTCACCGGGGAGAACATCGCGCCCTCGCGGCATTGAGCGGGTGTTGAATTGGAGCGGGTGGCCAATGAGCTTCAAGAAGTGAGGTGAAGACTCGGGCCTGTGGAGGCCAGGGTGAGCGAGGAGCCGACGGCGGCCTCGGGTACACTGTCACGAATGGAACGACAACAGTTCGCCGCGCTCTACGCTGAGGCGCAGGAGCATCGAAACCAACTGCTGGGGAGTTCACAGCTCGCGGCGTTCTTCCCGCCCGGCAGCCAGAGCCTCCCTCCGGTCCTTGGCTTTGGGCTGCCCCATGACAATCGACCCGTCCCCGTGGTCACGATCGCGCTGAACGCGAGCGCCAGCGAGTTCCCCGACCATCTCCCCATCGAGGACGACGTCCAAGCGCAGTGGGTCGCGCAAGCGAACTACTTCGCTAACCCCTATGAGGGGTGGTGGGGAATCGCGGGTGACATGCTGGGGGCGGCGACCAACGGACGGCTGACCTACGCCGGGCCTGGACCGACAGCGGCGCATGTCGACTTCACCGGGGTCGTGACGACTGCCGGGCTGGACACGACGTACGACCCGATCAAGGCGCGGGCTCGTCCTGCCGTGCGCTCGTGGCTGGAGCGCTCGCTGACCGGCACCTTCGTGCAACTCCTGTCGAGCGTCGTCCAGCAGAACGGCACCAAGGCGGCGTTGGTCTTTGGCTTCGCCCCGGCGTTCCCCGGCAAGCAAGACCGGTCGGGGAGCATCACGCTCCGCGACGCCTTCTGGGGCGAGAACGAGCGCGTCAACTTCGTCGGTGACGGCGGCGTTGCCGGTGAGCGGCGGCAACCCACGATTGCCTGGGGCCGCATGACAGGCCGGAGCGTTCCGGAGAATCTGCGGAGGTTGCCTTTCTTCTTCGTGTCGCAGGGCCCAAGTTCGTTGTTTTCGGGGCAACGAGACGAGATCACGCGGGTGCCCCTCCGCGATGCCGCGGCAGGACTGTCGGCCCGCCTCGTAGCCGCGCTGACGTCGTGACCACTCCCCAAGCAAGGCCACGGTGCGGCGCCCCGGGCAGGGGGTCAGACGACTCCCTCGGTCCCTGAGGCATAGTCCACTTCGAGCAGGTAGTCGGCGTCTTACGGCGCGTCGAACGCGAACGTTACCGAGTTCTCCTTGCTCGCATCATTGCCAAGCGTGTTCTTCAGGAGCCTCGCGAACCTGCATTGCCCTGCGTGAGCCATCTGCTAGTGGAGTGTCCGACTAGTTTTTCAACATAGTCAGGACAGGTGCCGGTCCACCCACGAGTGCATCTTGGCGCGAGTCCAGGACCAAGAGAAGGGGTGGGCGTAGAGGCGGTTGTACTCGGGCCAGCTGGCGTCGAGGT
>DASQMW010000176.1:0-3148 GCA_035645295.1 Archangium sp. | reverse complement strand
GAAGAACGGGCCCGGGCACCCTCACCCTGACCCTCTCCCGAGGGGAGAGGGGAGAGGGTCACAGGCTCAGCCCGCGGCGTAGAGGCGGCGGTGCTCGCGGAGCTCCGTGAGGAGGAACTCCCCCGGCGCCGGGGTCAACGGCTCCGGCGCGTCCGAGGCGAGCCGCATGATGCGCTCGTACTCCTCAATCGAGACCCGCTCCCGCTTCGCGAGCACCGCCTCCACGTCCGCCTGGGCCATCCGCCGCGCGGCCCCCTCCCCCACCACGCCCGAGTAGAACTCCGCGGCGCAGCCACTGCCGTAGGAGAGCAGGCCAATCCGCTTGCCCGCCAGCTCGGCGCCTTCGCCATGCAGCAGGCCCGCGAGCGCCAGGTACAGCGAGGCGGTGTACACGTTGCCGATGCGGGCGTTGAGCCCCAGCGACGAGGCCACCTGTGCCTCGTCGCTGGCCGGGGACTTCGCCGCCTCGTCGCGCGCCGCTGGAGTGCTGTCCCGGGTGCCCGGCGCGTCCTTCATGCCCATCGGGAATGGAGGCCACCACCTCGGACAGCCAGCTCCAGCGGCCGGGCTTCATGGCTTCTCCCCCACCGCCGCGGGGGGAACGATCGACAGCATTTGAGCGCTCGCCGCGGGCACGGCCGCCACCCCGGGCGTGACGAGCCCGGCGAAGAGCAGCTCCACCATTTCGTTGGAGACCTGCTCGGCCGACAGCCGCCCGTCGGGCTGGAACCACTTGTAGATCCACAGCACCATGCCGAGGAACGAGAACGCCGCCACGGTGGGCTGCACGGTGCGGATGCGCCCCAGGCGCACGGCCTCGGAGAACGAGTCCTCGAGGAACCGCACGTAGTTCTTCTTGCGGCTGTCGATGAAGGCCCGGGCCTCGCCGGTGAGCGTGGCGTGCTCGTGGAGGATGATGATGACCTCCTTGCTGCACCCGCCCGTCACCAGGTGGATGTTCAGCCGCATGCACTGGCGCAGCCGCTCGACGGGATCCTCCAGGTGGCGCACTCGGTCGAGCACCTGCTGCTCGAAGGCGTCCATCCCGTAGCTCATGATGTCGAAGAGCAACTGCTCCTTGTTCTGCACGTGGTGGTAGAGCCCCGCCTTCGTCATCCGGCACGCGGCGGCGATCTCCTGCATCGAGGTGCCCTCGTACCCGCGCTCGCAGATGAGGCGCGCCGCCGTCTCCAGGATGGTCCTGTAGCGCTCGCCGTCGTCCTGCCTCCGTCCCGAGTTCATCGCGTCTCCTCCCGTCGGGTGGGCCGCATGCCGCACGGCCGACCTACCGACCGGTCGGTAAATGCACCCGAGTGACACGAGGCGTCAAGAGCAAAACACTCAGAAGGAGACGAAACCACCTGAAAACAAGGGGTTGGCGGCTGGCTCCTCCCCGGACGGGAGGCTCAGGGCTCGCTGCGGCACGCACACGGACATACCCACCTTCCTGACGCCAGAGGCACGGCAGGAGGCGGAAGATGGCGCTCAACCTGAAGAAGCGACTCGCGGTGGCCGGGGCGGTGCTCGGTGCTTCGCTGTTCACGTTGGCGGTGGCCAACGCGCAGCTTGATCCCAACACGGGGGCACCTGGCTCGCCCGGCATCTCCCCGACGCCCCCGGGGCTCTCGCCTCAACCGGGTGTCTCGCCCTCACCGGGGAGCGTGCCGAGCCCGACGCCGTCCCCCTATGACAGCCAGGATGGCGGCCTCGGAGGCTCGGGCCTCACGCCGACCTACCCCTCGCCCTTCGAGACGAACGACGCGGGGATGGGCGGCTCCGGCGGGCTCATGCCCCCACCGATCCTCGGTCCGCTGGACTCGGGGCTGCGGTAGGTAGCGGCCAGTTCCTCGGCATCTGGAGGCAATTGGAAATCCCGGGAAACATCTCCATCCCTGCGAAGGGTTCCGATACCCGGAGCGGGGGACGTGGGGATGAAACACATCCAGCGGTGGGTGGGCGTTGTCGTGCTCGGGATGTTGGTGGGCGGACTGGTGCTGGCCGATCATCCGGGAGGCCGCCACCTGGTGGAGGTGGGCCCCGTCCACCCGGCTCACGGATTTCCCATCTGGTACAAGGACGCCAATGGCCTGAGTGCCGAGCTGTGCCTGGAGGCGAGGAACCCGCTGTGCGGATTCCTCCCCGGGGACGTGCCCAATCCGGATGCTCCGCTGACGGTGCCGGGCAACTTCCCCGAAGAGGCCTTCTGGATGCTGGCCACCGCGACCATGGACACCCGCGGCGGAGGCCGGGCCACCCTGACGCTCGCCCTGGAGGCGGCCTTCGCCAGTGGGCCCGTCGCGGCGGGAGATCAGATCAGCTTCGGACGCGTGCGCATCCGGGTGGACAACCCACAGCCGGGGGCCACCTACCGGGTCATCCACCCCTACGGCGTGGACGAGTTCACCAACGTGGAGGGTGGGGAGCGCGGCATCAACTACACCCAGGACATCGGCAGCGGCGACTTCACTGACGCGCTTGAGAGCCGCGTGGGCCCGTTCCTCACCTGGGCCCCGCCCTCCTCCGCGCCCCCGGGCTTCCTCGGGGATCCCAACGTGCCGCACGTCATCACCGGCAGCCCCTTCGGGACCAACGTCTTCCGCATCGAGGGGCCGAACATCGGCGCGCCGGGCTCGCCCTTCCTGTGCAGCCCGCCGAGCACCGACTGCATCCAGACCCCGCTCTTCTCCCTGATGGGCAAGAAGGCCACGCTCGCGGGAGTGGCGCCGCTCCGGGCCACCTACTCGCGCACCGTCAGCGGCGGCGCGCTGGACGTCTTCGCCTCCTCCCAACCCGCGCAGTCCCTCCAGGTGCGGAGCCCGGGCTTCAGCACCACAACGCTGGAAGGCGCTCCAGACGGGCGCTACTACGCGCGGATCTCCCTGGGCAGCGGTCCCCTGCCCGCGTCCATCACCCTGGTCAACGTCACGGATGAGCCGGACACGGTGGTGCCCCTCCAACCGGTGGACGTGGTGAGCATCTCCCGGACGGAATACGACCGCACCACCCGGGAGCTGCGCATCGCCGCACGCTCGAGCGATGAGGTGGAGCCGCCCGTCCTCACGGCCGAGGGCTGGGGCGTCCTCGGCAATGGCACCCTCGTTCGCACGGGCGTGACCGTGCCCCCGCCCTCCATCACCGTGCGCTCGTC
>DASQMW010000175.1:0-19390 GCA_035645295.1 Archangium sp. | reverse complement strand
CCGGCGGCGTTGCAGGACCTGCTCTCGCGGGTGAAGCAGCGGGCGTATGCGCGCGAGGCGATGAGCCAGGAGGAGATCCGTTCGCAGGAGCCGGACGTCGTCTACTGGCGCGCGCCCATGGGGTACGTGTCCCGGCCGCTGGCGGGCATCTGGGCGAGCCCGCCCTATCTGCACAACGGCTCCGTGCCCACGCTGTGGGATCTCCTGCATCCCGTGGCGCAGCGCCCGGCGCGCTTCCCCCTGGGCCAGCACGAGTACGACCCGGAGAAGGTCGGTTATGCCTCCGAGGTCTCCGGTACGCCCCGCTTCACCTTCGATGTGTCGATGCCCGGCAACGGCAACGGTGGGCACGAGTACGGAACCGGCTTGTCCGACGAGGAGAAGCGCGACCTGATCGAGTACTTGAAGTCGCTCTGATCCTCCTCTTTTCCCGGTGTGTCCGTCCTGCGAGCGGCTTCGGAACAACAACCTCTGGTAACAATAGGACATTGGGCCACCATGAGAGAACGCTCAATAACTGTGCAGCACCAACTCTTACAAGACGATGCTCGCAGATGAACGCGCCATGCGGTTTCAGTTCCCCCAGTTCGACCAATAGTCGGACCTGATCATGAAAACAGCCAGCTCTGATCAGTGCGATACCGAGCGAAACATAATCATCCCGGGCCAAGTCCTTCGCAATCCGATCGCCGGCACGAGTGCGATTGCAGCCGCCGCTCCTCTCATTAGGTAAGCCAATTCGGACGAGGAATGAGTTGATTAAAGGTATCTCGTCCCAGGAGGCGCCACATTTTCGCCATAACATTCGATGGAAATCCTCGCGGTCCATAGGAGCCAGCGCGGAACTTGGACTAATGCAGATACTCTTCGCAATGCATTCAAGATGTGCCCGAGGCGCAGAAGCCGCAGCGGCAGGAGGAGACGAAGAGCTCCGCGCGCTTCAGCTCGCCGAGACCGTTCCGGGAGTGGCAGCCGGACCAGGGGCAGCTGCTGCCGCAGTACGCGAGGGAGGTACTGGGGGAGGGGCACCTGGCGTCCTTCTTCGTGGAGCTGGTGAAGGTGCTGGATTTCAGCCCGATTCTGGGGGCGTACACGAAGGAGTGCGGGCAGCCGCCCTACCACCCGGTGATGATGACGTTGCTGCTCATGTACGCCTACGCGCGCGGCATGACGAGCAACCGGGAGATTGAGCGGCGGTGCGAGACGGACCTCGCCTTGCGCTACCTGACGGAGGAGAGCAGCCCTACCACGACACGGTATGCGCCTTCAGGGTGAGACACCTGGAGGCCTTCCGAGCGCTCTTCGTGGACACGCTGCGGGTGGCCAGCCAGTCGGGGCTCAAGAAGGTGGGGCACCTGTCGGTGGACGGCACGAAGATGAAGGCCAACGCCAGCAAGCACAAGGTCATGAGCTACGGGCGCATGGACGAGGCGATGAAAAAGCTGGACGAGCAGGTGGAGCGCCTGCTGGCGGAGGCCGAGGAGTTGGATGCACAGGAGGACGAGCGCCACGGCAAGGGACGGCGTGGGGACGAGCTGCCCGAGGAGATGAAGGACCCGAAGAAGCGCGCCGAGCGCCTGCGGGAGGCAGCGCGCCAAGTGGAGGCGGAGAAGAAGGTGGCGCTGGCGGTGGAGAAGGAGAAGCGGCGGGAGAGGATTGGCCAGGCGAAGCAGGAACTGGAGGAGCAGGCCACACGCTTCTCACTGCGGGGCTGCGCAAGGTGCGAGGAGAATTCTCGCTGGCGTGCGCCGTCCACAACCTCAAGAAGATGTGGAAGCAGGGTTGGGAACTGCCCAGCCAGGCCGCGCAGGCCGCGTAGCGGCGAGGTCGCCGCGAGGCGGCACGACGAGTGGTTGTTTCGTCCTCCCCTCATGACCACCGGGCCTGTAGCGCCATATGGCGCTTGCTATGCGCCACTGTCCCTCTGGCCGATTCCCCGGCACACTCCTAGACCCGTGGCTCGGGGGAGATGAGGTCCATGCCGTTGAAGACCCGTCCGTTCAGACGGCGCGCCAGCTCTAGCGCGGCCTTCAGAAAGACCTCCTCGGAGAGTACCTCGGAGTTTCCCACGACGCCGACCAGCCACCTGGTTCCTCCCACGAAGCGAAGCAATTCGGTCTTGACGGGTTCAGACAGGTCCGCGCGTCGCCAGAAGTGACCGCTGGTACCCAGGATGATTTTGCTGAACGGATCCAATGGTCTGGTGAACACCAGGGAATTGAAGGTGAGCGTTCCTTCCGTGCTCGTGAAGCTCGCGGAACTCCATCGTTCGGCCTCGCCCTCCCAATGCAGCAACCACCCGGGAAGCACATCTCGCACGGACTCGATGGCCTGAGGATCAACGACGGGGCTGTAGATGGTGCAACGCATGTTTCTTCCTCTCCCTGTCAGGGACGCCCACCGGACGTTTCTCGCCCTCCAGAGTGGCCCGTCCTGGCATGCGTGTCACGATCGACCAATTGCAGCGTCACACCGTCTTCATGGTGATGCCAGGTCAACCCCGGAATGCGTGGCCAGCCCTTCTGGATGGCTTCCACTTGCTCAGGGGTCAAACTGGTCCCCGTTTCTGGACTGCGCTCGAGTATCTCCCGGACCTGGCGTGAAGCCTCTGAGAATTGGCGGGTGTCGCTCACCTCGGGGCCTCGGAGTTCCTCGGGGAGGATGATGTCTATGAAGGAGTCGAAAGCCGGATAGCCGTTCTCCTTGAAGAGAACTCCCGTCACCGGATGCCGCTGGCCCGCCAGGTGCTCGTTCCTGTGCGAGCGGGCCTTTTCGCATTCCGGGACGGGTCCGGGCGCGTGGGCCGTCCCCGGCAGCAGGACGAGCGCGGCGACCCGGGCCCAGAACGGCATGGGGAGTGTGAGCGGCTGGGGCGCTGTGACGGGTGGCGACCGCAGGGGCGTGGTGCCAGGCGCAGGGGATTGGATGGGAACCGCCGGCCGGTGGTTCGGCGCGGTGCGCGGGGGCGCGGAGGGTTCCGCCGGTGCATCCAGGGCCGGCGGTGGAGGGCTCGGCCGGAACGCGGGCTTGGGCCCATGCACCTCCGCCGGGCCGGGCCCATGATGGGCCGCGCGCCTCGTGGTCCCCTCCTGCACCGGCGCGAAGCCGGTAGAGGGGCCCGCCATGGCCCGCCCGCCCTCCACCCCCGCGGTGTGCCGCGCTGTATTGCTGGCCGTCCTTTCTTTCAGGAACGCGGGGATGGGGGGCCGGTACCTGTGTCGCGAGAACAGGTCCCCGGGCGGTGGTCGCATGGCGCCCCGTGAGGTACACCCGGTGAGGATCATCCACGCGGCCAGGACCAGCACCCAGGTCCCGATGTGAGCAGGCCACGGGCGCGGGCCCTGGATGACCTGGCGCAGCCGACTGCCGAAACGCGGAGACATGCCGTACCCCTTCCCTGGACTCTCCAGGAACTCGAGCACCTCGCTCCTGAATTACAGGAAAGGTCTGACGGTCATGTCCGTGAGCCCGGAGCAGGTGTCGCGGCCTCGTCTCGAAGCTCCGCTCAAGTCCTGCCCACGAAGAGCCCGGGGCCGTATCCGTCCGGCGGACGACGTGCTGAGAGAGCTCAAGGGCGGACGAGGGTCGTGCTCGGCGGCGGGCGCGAGCTGGCTGGTGGCAATGAGCAGGGCGGGCGGGCACGAGCGCAGGAGCGCTCCTTGCCTCGACGAAGGTCGCCGGAGGCACCGCGCCCCCGGGTGGCGGCCACGCCCCCCTCAGCGCGACCACCGGCTCCAAGAGCGCCTCGACGCACTCGGCGGCCCCCATGGGAGACGAGGAGGAGTCCTCCAGCAACACGTACGCGGAGGTCTCCACCGAGGAGGGAGTGAAGGCGAAGGGCTCCTCCGAGGACGAGGAGCCGTAGCGGACACGCCGGTCAGCCGTGGAGGCCGAACAGCTCCGCGGTGGCATGGGCCAGCAGTGCGTCTTCCTGCTCGGTGCCCACCGCCCGCAGGCGCGCCGTGGGCTCGTGCAGCAGCTTGTTGATGATGGCTCGCACCATGGCCTCGACGCTCTTGCGCTGCTTGTCGGAGAGCGTCTCGCCGAGCGTGGTGAGCGTGCGCTCCACCTCGGCGCGGGCGATGGTGTCCGCGTGCTGGCGCAGGCGGGAGAGGACGGGCACTCCGGCGCGCACGGCCCGCTCGCGCATGAAGCGGGCCACTTCCTCGGCCACCAGCGTCTCCGCCTTCCGGGCCTCCTCGGCCCGGGCCGCCGCGTTCTCCAGGACGAAGCGCTGGATGTCGTCCACGTCGAGGACGCGCACCTGCTTCATCCAGCCCACCTCGGGAGCGATGTCGCGGGGCACGGCCAGGTCCACCATGACGAGCGGCCGCTGCCGCGTTTCGAGCACCGGCGCCACGTTCTCCCGGGTGAAGAGGGGCACCGGCGAGGACGTCCCGCTCACCACTACGTCCGCGGACGCGAGCAGGGTGAACAGCTCCTCGAGGGGCCGTGCGGTGCCACCCACCTCGGACGCCAGGGCCTCGGCGCGCGCGAGCGTGCGGTTGACCACCACCAGCCGGCCCACGCCCGCTCGCTTCAGGTGCCGTGCGGCCAGCGCCGACATCTCGCCCGCGCCCACCAGCAGCACCGTCCGCTCCGCGAGTCCATCCCAGGCCTTGCTGGCGAGCGCCACGGCCGCGCTGGCCATGGATGTGGCCGCCAGACCGATGGCCGTCTCCGTGCGCACCCGCTTGGCGCACCGGAAGGCCGCCGCGAACATGCGCGACAGCTCGCCGTGCACCGTGCCCGCCGCGTGGCTGTGCTCGAGGGCGTCCTTCACCTGGCCCAGCACCTGCGCCTCGCCCAGCACCATGGAGTCCAGACTGGAGGCCACCCGGAAGAGGTGCGTGAGCGCGGCCTCTCCCTGGTGCTCGTAGAGCTGCCCGAGCACCTCCGGGCCTCCCAGCCTGCCTAGCTCCTCCCGGGCCTGCTCGCGGGCGCGGGCCACGTCCGGCGTGGCCAGGTAGAGCTCCACCCGGTTGCAGGTGGAGATGAGCAGGGCTTCGGACGGGGCCTGCCCGAACCGTCGCAGCAGAGCCACTTGCTCCTCCCCGGGCAGGGCCAGCCGCTCGCGCACCGTCAGCGGCGCCGTCCGGTAGGACAGCCCGATGCACAGCAACTCCACCGTCCTCGACGAGGAATGGCCTGGCTCGCGTACGTTCATGGTTCGTTCTGCTCCGGGTGGATGAAAAGAAGAAGAGGGGGGCTCCCTCGTGGGGGTGCCCCCGCTCAGGGGATTACGCCGCGGGGGGCGCCAACGGGGCGCCAGCGAACTTCAGCATGTCGGCCATGAGGAACTTGCCCTGGGCGTTGGCGAGCTCCGGCTTCCAGTTCGGGTTGGCGTTGAGGAACGAGAACCGGTCGCCCCGGAGCACGCCGACGAATACCTCGGCCACGATGCGCGCGCCCAAAGGCCCGAGCCGCCTGCCCTCGTTGTCCTTCTCCAGCTGCGCCTCCCTGAGGATGTAGTACCAGGGCGGAGTGGAGGTCTCGAACCCGACACCGAACCTCTTCAGCTCATCGAGCTTCAAAGGCTTGATGCCCAGGCGCTTCGCCATGGCTTGCCCCGAGGGGAGCCGGAGGGCCAGGCTTCGCAGCAGGTTGCGCTGCGCGAGCGACTGGGGATTGGTGATCGTCCCCACGCCATCTCCACCCACCTGGCCAGGCGCTCCGGGGAGCAGTGCGAAGAGCGCGGACGACAGCCGGGGGTCGATGCGCTTGCTGGGGGTGGGGGCCGGCACGGCGGCGTTTCCGAGTCCCTCGAAGAATCGCGCCCACTCCACGAACCGTCGGGTGGCGCGCTTGCCCCCGCGCAGATCTTGTGGGTCCGCTTCGTTCGCGGGCAGGGCGCTGTTGAAGATGGGCGCGCCCAAGGCGGCGTTGAGCCCGTAACCAGGGCGCACCTGGCTGTGTCCGAAGCGGTAGGCGGCGACCGAGAACTCCACCGGGATGAAGGGCTCGTTCTTCCACCGGAAGATGCGCTCCCGCGGGCGGTCGTCCAGCACGTCGTTCAACACCGCCTGCCCGACGATCCTCGGGAGGAAGTCATGGAGGATGAGCCACTGGTAGTGCCAGCGCACCATCCGCTGGGCCTTCTCGAAGACCTGCGGATCGTTGGGGTTCTTCTTGCGCAGGTGATCGACGACGGCGTTGTGGAACTTGAGGAAGGCCACGTGGAGCTGCGAGACGATGGTGTTCTCGTCGTTGCGCGGATCCGCGATGAGCGCGGTGTTCTGGCTGTTGCGCGGCATGTCATCGTTGGAGCCGGGACCGCCGAGCTTCTCGATGAGGAACTTCGCCGGATCCTTGACGTCATAGAGGTGGCGCGAGACGCGCGGGCCGGCGCCGTACACGTTGTCCAACTCGAAGGCCGGCGTGCGGAAGTTCTCGATGGCCTCCGGGTCGTTCTGCCGCTCCAGGATGGACGTCGGATCGAACGTCAGATCGTGGTCGACGAACTGCCCGAAGAACGTGAAGCCCGAGGGGATGGTCTCATTGTCGAGGTTGCTGGCCTCCCTGGGCGGCTCATTTGGGTCCTGCGGCTGCGGCTGCGGCTGCGGCGGGGGCAGGACATCCAGAGCGTCCATCAACTCCCCACGCTCGCCGAGCTCGAAGAGCGCCTTGCGGACCTTCTCATTGTCGGGGGCGAAGACAGGCAGGCCCGGAAAGAGTCGGCCGAAGCGGCCCCGGTCGTGAAACTGCGACTCGGGCGGGTTGTTGCCTCGAATTTGGGTTTCGCCATGCAACATGTGGTGGTTGCTCCTGACTCGAAGACGCCGGGTCCTGCTCAGGAGGCAACGTGAGGGCGTCCCGGTCATTGAGGTTCCGCCTCCTGCTGCGGGGATAGAGAAGAGGGGGGCCGTGATGTGACGGGCCGCGCGGGATGCCGGAGTCCGGATGCCTCCTGGAGCCTGCCCGCCTGCCCAGCGGGCGCTCCAGCAGCGGCCGTGGGTCTCCAGGATGTGGCTCGCGGCAGCCGGACCCCAGGAGCCTACGGTGCCGTCACACGGAGCCGTTCTTCAGGTGGTGGCGCCGCCGCAGCTCGACCCGGCACCCGCCGTGCAACCGAAGCAGTGCCGGTCCGTGACGATGGTTCGCGCCTCCAGCGCCGCCAGGTCGAAGTCCCGGATGTGGCGCGGGGCCCCGGCTTCCACCGGCAGCTCCAGCATCTGGTTGAAATCGCAGTCGTAGAGCTGGCCATCCCAGCCCACCGACAGGGTGTTGCGGCACATCACCCCCCGGGCCGCGGCCGGGTTGAAGGCCGTCACGAGCCGCTGCAGGTAGGCCTCGAGGTTGCCGGATTCCCGCAGCCATTCGAGGAAGCGGCTGATGGGCATATTGGTGAGGGCATACAGGCTGTCGAAGCGGATGCCGTGGTTGCGCAGCAGCTCGCGCTTCCACTCCGCCTCCAGGGAAGCCTGTCCGGCGGGCAGGAAGGCGCCCACGGGATTCGTCACCAGCACCAGGCGCAGGCCGCTCTGGCCGTCTCCGTACCCGAGCGCGTTGAGCCGCTTCAGCGCGCGGATGGACTGCTCGTAGACGCCCTCGCCGCGCTGTTTGTCCGTGTTGAGCGCCCGGTAGTGGGGCAGCGAGCACACCACCTCCACCCGGTGTTCGGCGAGGAAGCCGGGCAGCTCGTAGTGCGGCTTCGTCTCGAGGATGGTGAGATTGCAGCGGTCCATCACATGGCGGCCGAGCTTGCGCACCTCCTCCACCAGCCAGCGGAAGTGCGGGTTCATCTCCGGTGCGCCGCCCGTGAGGTCCACGGTGGGGATGGACGTCTTCGCCAGGGCCGCGAGGCACAGCTCCATCGTCTCGCGGCTCATCACCTCGCGCCGGTCCGGCCCCGCGTCCACGTGGCAGTGACGGCACGTCTGGTTGCACATCTTCCCGAGGTTCATCTGGAAGATGTCGAGCCGGCCGGGCCGCAGGCGGTGGAGCCCGGACTGCCGCAGCGCCTCGTCGAACTCGCGAGGGAGCGGCACCTGGTGGAGTGTCTCCCGCTGGGTGGCGGGAGAGGCGAGGGGACTCCTCCGGGCCTGGAGGGAGGGCAAGGTGCTCTTGGACATGGCGGGGCTTCCTACATGCCCACCTTGTCCACGTGGTTGCGCATCTGCACGCCGTGCACCAGCGAGGCGCCGCCCCGGATGGCCGCCGCCACGTGGATGGCCTCGGTCATCTGGTCCAGGTCCGAGCCCTTCTCCAGCGCGTCCTTGCTGTAGGCCTCGATGCAGTAGGGGCACTGGACGGCGTGCGCCACCGCCAGGGCGATGAGCGACTTCTCGCGCGCGGAGAGGGCGCCCTCGGCGAAGACGGCGCCGTACCAGTCGAAGAACTTCTGGGCCAGCTCGGGCCGGTTCTTCCCGATGTCCGGGAAGCGGGCCAGGTCGTGCGAGTGGTAGTAGTGCGGATGGTCCATGGTCGGTGTCTCCTGAGAAGGGACTAGCTGCTGGTGTGGCGAAGCACCAGGGCCTCCAGGCGGCCCAGGGCCTTCTCCAGCACCTCCATGGAGGGGCCGAAGGACAGGCGCACGTAGCTGCGGAAGCGCGAGGGGCGGGCGCGCCGTTTGCCGGGGTTCACGTCGAAGAACTCGCCGGGCACGGTGATGATCTTCTGGTCGAGCGCGGCGCGGAAGAAGCCCATGCCGTCATTGAGGGGCGCGGGCAGTCCGGCCAGGTTGCCCCAGACGTAGAAGGTGCCATCGGGCGGGCGGTCCGTGCGGATGCCCAGCCGCTCCAGGCGCGAGTGGAAGCGGTCGCGCTTCTCGCGGAAGTGGTTCTGGATGGCGAGCGTCTCCTTCACCACCAACTGCTCGTCCAGCAGGGGAATCGCGGCACGCTGGAGGGGCCGGCTGCCGCCTCCATCGAGGAAGCTGCCCGCGCTGGAGACGGCGTCGATGACCTGGCGCGGGCCCAGCGTCCACGTCATGCGCCAGCCCGGGTAGCGCCAGTTCTTGGTGAAGCCGTCGAAGAGGACGATGGGGTCCTTGTTGACGTCCTCCACGTAGCGGGCGGCGCTCTCCAGGGGGAGCTGTCCGGGGCGGCTCGTCCACAGGTAGTGCGAGTAGAACTCGTCGATGAGCAGGGAGCATTCCAGCTCCCGGGAGATGGACACCCAGCGCGCCAGCTCCTCGCCCTGCACCAGCTTGCCGGTGGGGTTGCACGGGTTGGAGAAGAGCAGGGCGGACAGGCCGCGGCCCTGGATTTCCCGGCGCAGGTCCTCGTGGGTGAAGGCGTAACCGCGCTCGCCCTCGAGGAGGATGGGGATGGAGGTGAAGGCCTTGAAGACGTCCAGCAGCTCCTCGTAGGCGGTGTAGTCCGGGAGGAAGTGGCCGAGGTTGACGGGGCCGAGGCTGGCCGCGGCGCGGGTGAGGGAGGCCCGGCCTCCGCCGGAGAGGGAGACGTTCTCGGCGGAGTACTGGCTGGGCAGGCCGCGCCGGTAGAGCCGGTTGTAGAGGGAGGCGATGGCCTCGCGTACTTCCCAGAGGCCGGCCACGGGGGCGTACTCCAGGTCGTTCACGTCCACGGTGATGCTGCCGATGCGGGGCGGAGCGCCGGGCAACTCGCCCGTCTCGGGCTGGCCCTGGCCGAGGTTGCACCACTCGGGGTCTCCCGGGCGGTAGCCCCGGCGCGTGGCCTCGGCGGTGACGTAGATGACGCCCGTGCGCGGCACGGTGCGGAACGCTGGCAGGGTGGTGTCTTCGCTCACGTCCCGGACGCTAGCTGAGAACGGGCGGGGCCTTCAGCTATCGAATCGCCCACCCGCCGCCTTCACATCGCCTGGATGCTGTAGGGGTCGTTGATGTCGATCATATAGCCCCCCCCACGGCCATTCATCAGGATCTGCTTTCCGGGGGCCTCCACCCGGGTGAGGAGCGTCCAGCTCTCAGGGAGCGAGGCCAGCACGGTCCCCACGTGCTTGCCCTCCTTGTAGAGGAAGATGATCTCCACCGCCTCGACGCCAGGTTTCGTCAGGGGCAGCAGGAGCGACACCACGTCATGGTTGGCCTGCTTGCGGAGCAACGTTCCCTGCTCCGCATCCGCGGCCTTGAGGGAATAGGCGGTCTCTACATTGAGCTGTCTGTCCAGCCACTCCCGCTTTTTCGCGTCCCCGGGCTTGAGGGCCTCTTGCATCTTCGGAATCACCGAGAGCTTCTTGAAGCCCTCATCGGCACGTGCCTTCCAGCGTGCGGTGATGGCGGCCTCCGGGGCACTCGAAGAAGGCGTGGGCGTGCCCGCATCACGCGCCAGCGCTGGCGCCGCCGCGAGGAGGAGGCTGGCGAGGAGCGCGACGTGGAAGCCTCGGGGAAGCTTGGGGTTCATGGGTTTCACGTCCGTACGAGCGTGGTGAGGATGTCCTTCCAGTTCGAGTAGAGGGAGAAGTGTCCCCCGCCCGGCAGGAAGTGGGGCACGGTGTTCGGGATGCGCGCGTGCAGGTAGCGCCCCATCTGCAGCGGCACGATGGAGTCGCCCTCCCAGTACCAGAGGTGCACCGGGATGCGGATGTCCTCCAGCGGGAAGCCCCACGGCGAGGTGAGCAGCCGGGCCTCTTGAATCATCCCCTGCACACCCTGGCGCGAGGCCTCGAAGCGGAAGCCCTTTACCTGTTTGGAGATGGCGGGGTCCGACAGCACGGCCCGGTCATCCGCCGAGCACTCCCGCATCAGCGCGACCAGGGCGGACTCGGGCTTGCGGCGGACGCTCTGGTCGTGCAGGCGCATCATCGGCTCCAACAGCCAGCCCGGCCACATGGCCATGCTGTAGGCGGCGCGGTAGTCCCGGTGGACGCCCGCCATGGCATCGGTGCGGTTGAAGGGCGCCGAGCCGGAGATGATGGCCGCCCCCGAGAGCCGCTCGCCCAGGCGGTACGCGCAGGCCGCCACGTAGGGGCCTCCCGCGGACACGCCCATCACCGCGAAGCGGCCCAGCCCCAGCTCGTTGGCCAGTTGCTCGATGTCCGCCGGCATGTCCAACAGGGTGCGGCCCCTCTTGAAGTCGGACTGCCCATAGCCCGGACGGTCCGGGGTGATGAGCCGCACCCCGAGGCTCGCCGTGAGGCCATCATCCGGGTGCCGCATGTAGCGCGAGCCCGGGTTGCCGTGCATGAAGATGACCGGCATGCCCTCCAGGTTCCCGGACTCGACGTAGGCCAGCTTGCGCCCGTCGCGCAGGCGCACGGCGCCCTCTCGCGACTGCACACGGACCTCTCGTACCGGCGCCTCGTTCATGCCCCTCCCTCCATGGGCTGTGAGCGCTGGCTCATCCAGCCGTCGATATGCGGCCACACCTTCACCGGCGACTTGCTGGAGGCCGACAGGCCAATGTGGCCCACCGGGAAGCGCATCGTCTGGCTGTCCTTCGTGCCCACCAGCAGGCCCTGCAGCGGCTCGCTCATGGCCGGCGGGGCGATGTTGTCCTGCTCCGCGATGATGTTGAGCACGGGGCAGTGGATGCGGCCCAGGTCCACCCGCTCGCCACCCACCTCCATCTGGTTCTGGCAGAAGAGGTTCCGCTGGTAGCAGTCGCGCATGTATTGCCGGTAGACCTCGCCCGGGAAGGGCACGGCGTCGGCGCCCCAGCGCTCCAGCGCGAGGAAGGTGGTGACGAAGGCCGGGTCGTCGATCTGCCGGCACAGGTCGAGCCACTTGGTGATGCGCTGGACGGGGCTGGCCATGAAGAAGCCGCTCTCCAGCACGTAGGTGGGCACGTTGCCGTAGGCGTCCACCAGCGAGTCCACGTCGAAGTGCTGGGGCTGCGTCCACAGCGAGTAGATGCCGCCCTTGCTGAAGTCCACCGGGGTGGCCTGCACCACGAGGTTGCGCACGCCCTCGGGGTGGAGCGCGGTGTAGGCCAGCGCCATGGTGCCGCCCATGCAGTAGCCGTAGAGCGTCACGTCGTCGCTGCCGCTCACCCGCTGCGTCCAGCGCACGGCGGTGCGGATGTGTCCGCCGAGCAGCTCGCTCCAGGTGAGGTTCTGCTCATCCTGCCCGGCGAAGCCCCAGTCGATGGCGTAGACGTCGTAGCCCTGGCGCGTGAGGTACTCGATGAGGCTGCGGCCGGGCAGGAAGTCGAGGATGTACCAGCGGTTGATGAGCGAATAGACGAAGAGGATGGGCGTGCGGTGGCGGCGCCGGGGCGCGGCGTAGCGCAACAGGCGCATGGTGCCGCGCGTGTACACCACCGAGTGCGGGGTGGGGCTGATGGGCGGCTCGCGGACCCCGGCGGCCTTCTCGAAGATGGGCTTGAGGTACGGATACGGATTGATGGAGCGGTCCTGCAGGGCCTGCGCGAGCGAGCGCGAGACGTCGACCTGGGACGAGACGAACGAGCGGATCCGCTGGAAGGCTTGGGCGGGCCGATTCACGGGAGGGCTCCAGGGGCAAGGGCGATCATGGCAGGTGTCCTACCGGGCCGAGCCGGCCTTGCGGCGGCGCGGGGCGGGAGTGGGAGCGGGCTCGGAGGCCGGGACAGGGGTGGAGACGGGCTGCTCCTGGCGCTCCAGGAGGTCGACGACGTGCTCGAGCTGCGAGCCCAGGGCCTCCACCTGGTCACCCATGCGGCGCAGCTGAGCGCGCAGGGAGTCGACCTCGGAGGAGGTGGGCACGCGCAGGGTGTGCAGCGTCTTCTCCATGAGTGAAGTGCGGCGGATCTGCAGTGTGAAGCCGCGGCGCATGAGCCCGCCGCTGACACGCAGGAAGGTGGGGCTCTCGGCCAGGTGCGCTGCCACCTTCGTGAGACCCCGCTCGGCCTTGATGAAGACCTTGCCCGAGCGGGTTTCCGGGCTCGTGAGCTGCCCGACCTTCTTGAGTGCGCGGGCGAGCAGGCCAGGGGCGGGACGGGAATCGGGGGCGGTCATGCCGCCCACTCTACCTCGCTCCCGGCTCAGCGGACGATGGGGACCGTCACCGGCGCCTTGTCGTCGATTTCCACCTCCACCTTGCCTACCCGCCAGAGCACCTCGCTGAAGTCGACCTTCACCCGGTGTCCCCGGGCCGTTTCGATGAGGGCCTGGCCCTTCTTGGGCAGGAATTCACCCACCTCGTACTCCAGCCCGGTGAAGGTGACACGGTCCGTGCCCAGCGGCCCGGACACCTCGCCCGGCCCGTCGAACACGAGCGAGGTGCTCCCGAAGAGCGGGGCGCCATCCCGCAGGCCCACCCGCCCGTCCACGCGGTAGCTGCTGCCAGCCCGGCCCGGCAGGGTGCCCGCGGCGGCCGTCCAGAAGCGTTTCTCGTCGCCACAGGTGCCGTAGCCCACCCGGGCCTGGAGCGTATGACCGTCCACCGTCAGCCCGTTCAGGTCGGCGGAGAGGTCCATCCGCTCCTCGCCCCCGTGGTAGACGAAGGCGCTTCGTCCCGACACGGTGTGCCCGTTCACCGAGCACGAGCCCTCGGGGAAGGAGAGCACCACCGCGTCCGTGGACGCGTCCTGGGCCTCGGCGGTGGCGGTGACACAGGCCACCTTCACGCGGACGCCCTCGGTGACCTTGCCCACGAAGGTACGCCGCGGCTCGCCGCAGGTGTAGACGGGAAGGATTCCAAGCAGCTCGAGCGCGAGGCGGGCCTGATGGGCCGCGTGGACGGCGAGGTCCACCCGCGACTTCGCGTCTTCGATTTCCTCCTGGGTGGGCGGCTCCCGGCCGCAGGCGGTGGCGAGCAGGACGAGGGCGAGGCAGGCGCGGATTCTCAAGGGGGCATTCTCCTCTTCGTGGGGGCCCGGACACAGGGGCTCGGGCGGAGGAGCAGCAGAGCAACCCGCGTGCCCCCATGCAAACCCCCGGAGTTCCGAGCACGGGGTGGGGAGTCCGTGCAGGGGGGTGCACACGGCCGGGGCGGCTGCGTCGCGCAAGCCCGGCTGTACCGGGGGCCTGGGAGCGGGCATGCTCGCGGCGATTCGAACCCGGAGGATGCCCATGTCCGTCGTCGCCCTGCTCGCCACCGCCGTGCTCGTGGCCGCCACTCCCGCCGCGCCCACTGCTCCCTCGGAGGCGGACCGCGCCGCCATCACCCAGACCGCGCTCGATTACATCGAGAGCTGGTACGAGGGGAACGCCGAGCGCATGGAGCGCGCGCTCCACCCGGACCTGGCCAAGCGCATCGTGCGCACGCAGCCGGAGGGCAGGGGACGCGTGGAGCACATGGGGGCACTCTCGCTCGTGCAGGGCGTGCGCACCGGCTATGGCAAGAAGACGCCCACGGACAAGCAGCAGAAGGACATCACCCTGCTCGATGTCTACGGCAACACGGCGAGCGTGAAGATCGTCGCGGCCGATTGGGTCGACTACCTCCACCTGGGCAAGGTGAATGGCCGGTGGGTCATCGTGAACGTGCTCTGGGAGATGAAGCCCGAGGCGATGGCGGCCCACGCGGCGGAAGCGCCGAAGCCCGGGAAGAAGTGACACGCCCCGGTTCTTTCGAGGCCCCTGACATGCCCGCTCCCGACATCAAGCTGTACCAGTTCCCCATCTCGCATTACTGCGAGAAGACCCGCTGGAACCTCGACGCCAAGGGGATTCCCTATGTCATCGAGAACCTGCTTCCGGGCCCGCACCGCTTCGTGACGAAGCGCCTGACGAAGGGCGGCCGGGGCACCGTGCCCGTGCTGGTGGACCGGGGTACCGTCGTCACGGACTCCACGGACATCGCCCTGCACCTGGAGCGGGCCCATGCGTCGGCTCCCGCGCTGATTCCGGCCGAGGGGCCGGAGCGTGAGCGGGTCTTGGAGCTGGAGGCGTACTTCGACGAGGTGGCCGGCAAGCACGTGCGCCGCTGGGTGTACGCGAAGCTCTTCGCCAGCGGGGCGGATGTCACGCCGCTCATGTTCGGCGCGTTCCCGCTGCCGCTGCGCCTGGTCGGAAAAGCGCTGTTCCCCGTCATCAAGCAGGCCATCCGGCGCCAGTACACGCTGACTCCCGACAAGGTGGAGGAGTCGCGGGTGAAGATGCTGGAGGGGCTGGACAGGCTGGAGCGGGAGATTCAGGGAGACCCCTCGCGCTACCTGGTAGGCGCGTCCCTGTCGCTCGCGGACATCGCCGCGGCGTCGCTCTACAGCCCGTTGGTGGCCGCCGAGGGCTCGCCGTACGCGGTGCGGCCCGGCGAGGAGGTGCCGAAGGAGATCGCCGAGATGCGCATGGCGGTCCTGGCGCGGCCCGCGGGCCAGTGGCTGCTGCGGCGCTACCGGGAGGACCGGCAGCGCGTGGCGCGGGGTTTCGGCGCGGGCTCCGCGGCGGCGAACGGCTGAGATTGCCGGGGACGTACCAAGGCCGGGCAACCCATCCGCCCGGGCGAGTCCTCGGGCGACCCCCCAGACACCGTTCTAACGGCTCTACCTCCCTGGGCTCCGCGCGACATGGGGGGCCCGTGTGTTCCCCCACAGGGAGTCCACCAAGGAGGCGGCCATTTCTGCCCGGAGTTGGCTGGAGATCGACGTGGAGCGGAGTGGTGCCGGGCTGAGGGCTCGGGCCCTGGGCAGCCGTCACGAGCAGCCCGGCGTGCAGTCCCTGGGGCCCGAGCTCACGGCGGACTCCCTGCTTGCTCTCGGCGGGCGTGTGAAGGCAGCGGCCGAGAGAGGCAGGCGCCTCGACCCCCAGTTGTCACAACAGGTTCAGGTGCTCCACCGGGCGCTCTTCCAGGGAGACCTCCAGGGAGTACTCGCGCGGCTGCGCGAGGCCGCCGGAGGGCCCGTCCTGCTCCGGCTCATGCTCCAGGAAGTGGAGCTCCAGGGCTTCCCCTGGGAGGCCCTCTGCGAGCCCGGAAAGGATTTCGGATTCCTCGGGAACTCGGCGAGCCTCCTGCCGGTGCGCGGAGTGCGCTCGCCCGAGCCCTGGGAGCCTCGTGAGGTGCGAGGCGCGGTGGGGCTCCTCGCCATCGCGCCGCTGCACCCGCACGCCCTCACGCTGTTGCAGGGGACGCTCCACGAGAGCCTCGCTTCGGGCGAAATCGAGTGGCTCGAGCCCCTCACCGGACCCTGGGCCCGGAAAGCCTCCCTGTTCGAGCGTCTGAGGCGCCAGCCCGAGCCCCACATCATCCACTTCATCGGCCATGCGGGTCTGCAGGAGGGGAGGCCCGTCCTCCGGATGGCGGACGAGGAGGGCGAGGAGAGCTGGCTCCCGGTGGAGTTGCTGGCGCAACAGCACCACCGGACGTGGGGCAAGGGTCCCCTGCGTCTCATCGTCCTGGATGCCTGTGAGGGGGCGAGCCCTGGCCCCCTGGCGAGCGCGGCGGAGCTGCTGACGCGCACCGCGGCGGATGCCGTCGTCGCCTACCTCTGGCCAGTGAGGACGGACGTGGCCATGCGGTGCTCGCGCGCCTTCTACCGCGCGCTCACCCGTGCGGCCCAGCAGGAGGGGGACGTCGCGCTCAGCCTCAACGAGGCCCGGCGCAGCGTGCTGGCGGAGCTGGAGGGCAGTGCCGAGGCGTTCTCGCCCGTGTTGTACCTGCGCGGCCGCGACCCGGTCCTGTTCGATTTCAAGGCGCGCCGGGTCCTGCCCCCGCCGTCCGCTGCCACACGCCGGGGAACGTCCCCCCCGCCTCCGGCGCTGGTGCAGCTCCTGGCGCAGCCCTTCACGTTGATGCTGGGAGACCGCTGGGAGGAGGAGGAGCCCACCCTCCGCAACCTGCGCGAGCGGCTCCAGGGCGAGCTCACCCAGAAGACGGGCGCCGTGCTGCCCGAGCTCTCCCTGACCACCCTGGCGCAGCACTTCGCGCTGCGCATCGGGCTGGAGGAACTGGACTATGAGTTCCAGGACGTGTTCGGCCAGACGGACTTCATGCCGCCGCTGATGCCCCTGCTGGCGCGGCGGCTCGGCGCCGGGGTTCACATCACGCTCATGCGGTTGCCCGTGTTGGAGCAGGCGCTCGCCGAGCAGCATCCGGAGCTCACGCTCCACGTCATCCAACCTTCAGCGCGCGCTGACAGGCACGCCCTGGTGATGCGGCGCCAGGCCGGTGCGAGCCGCTGGGAGCGGGTGCTCAAGCCCCCGGCCTCATTGGACACCGCGCGGGAGTTGGTGGTGCTCCGGCTGTGCTCCGGTTATCTGCCGTCCCACCACTTCAGCCGGCCGCTGCTCACCGAGGATGATTACCTGTTGGGCATTCGTGGCCTGGGGAGCTTGCTGCCCGTCGAGCTCGCCGATCCCATCCAGAGCGTCTTGAGCCAGCGCCCGCTCCTGCTCGTCGGGTTGTCCCAGCTGACCTGGTGCCACCGGATGCTGCTCTACCAGCTCTTCGGCAGACGCGCGCTGATGCGTGGCAGCGTGGCTGTCCTCGACCCCAGCACCCATGAGCAGGAGGTGTGGGAGGAAGGGCGGGGGCTTCCAGGAAGGGCAGGGGTGAGGGCGCTCGAATCGACGGATGAGGAACTGATGGACTGGCTCGAAACACTGGCGGCTGGGAGGAGGGAATGAGCGACTCCAATCCCTTCCTGGGACCCCAGCCCTACCGCGCGAGTGAACGAGACCGTTTCTTCGGCCGGGAGGAGTCCACGCGCAAGCTGGTGCAATCCATCCTGGCCTGGCCCTGCATCCTGCTCTTCGGCCCCTCGGGAGCCGGCAAGTCCTCGCTGATGCAGGCCGGGGCGATGCCCCTGTTGGAGGAGAAGCACGGCTTTCGCACGGTCCATGTCGGAGCCTGGCTGTCCGGCGACGCGCCTCTCGAGTGGCTCGTCCACGCGATGTTCGCGGATCTGATGCTCGGCCCGGTGCCCGAGGGGATGGACCCATGCGAGGCGCTCGACGAAGCGGTGCGGCGGGCGGAGCGGCGTTCGGAAAGGCCGGTGTTGCTTCTATCTGGACCAGCTCGAGCAACTCTTCCTGCCAGGGCGTTCCCTGGAGCAGACGGACGCGCTGCTCGAGGGCCTGGTGCGGCTGGTGCGCAACCCCTTCCGGGGACTCCAGCTCGTGCTGCTGCTGCGCGAGGATTACCTGGGACGATTCCGGGCGCGGCAGTGCTGCTCGAGTGAGCTGCTGGAGCATGGCTTCCGGCTCGGCCCGCTCACGGTGCGGGAGATGGGGGAGGTGGCGCGCAGGCTGGCGGCCTCCGGCGTGCCCGCTCAAGCCTGGCCCGAGCACGAGCTGCGGGAGCTGATGCTGCAGGTCCGGATGCCGGGGCAGGACGCCACGGACGAGGCGGAGGTGCAGACGGCCTTCGCGCAGATCGTCTGCCGTGCGCTCTGGGAAGAGCGCGCCACCGGGGGGGCGGTGAACGAGCCGGCGCAGGCCGAACCCATCCTGCACCGCTACCTGGATGTCACGCTGGAAGGACTGGGGCCCCTGGCGGCGGATGCCCGGCGGCTGCTGGAGGAGCACCTGGTGGCCAGCGATGGCAGCCGGACGCTGCTGACGGAGCGTCAGGCTCGTGCCGTGCTCCCGGAGGGACAGGCGGAGCGGGTGTTGACCACCCTGGAGAGAACCGCGGTGCTGCTGGCCGGAGAGCACCACGGCAGCCGTTACTTCGAGCTGGGCCATGACTGGCTGGCGAAGAAGGTCTTCGAGCTGCGGCGGGAGCGGCTGCGGCACGAAGAGGAGCAGCGGCGGCTTCAGCGGGAGCGCGACCGCTGGCGCAGGTTGCGGCTCATCTCCGTGTTGGCCCTGGCGGTGGCGGTGGCCATGGGGGGGCTGTTCTTGTGGGCGCTGGCACAGGCGGAGCGGGCCCGCAACCAGTCCTTGATGTCGGGAGCACGGGAGCTGCTGGAGCGCGGCCAGTCCGCGATGGCGATGAAGCTGCTGCTCGAAGTCCAGCGGCCGGAGCGGATTCGAGGGTGGAAGGCGCTCGCGTACGACGCCCTGGCCCGGAACTCTCCGGAGGTGACGTTTCGCGCCCCGGGAGCGGTCTACGCGGCCCGCTTCAGTCCGGATGGTCAGCACGTCGTCACCGCCAGCGAGGATGGGACGGCCCAGGTGTGGCGGACGGATGGGACGGGCCGCCCCGTGGAGTTGAAGGGGCACGAGGGGTTTCTTACCTCCGCGGCCTTCAGCCCGGACGGCCGGTTCGTCGTCACCGCTTCCTGGGCCGGGACGGCGCGGGTGTGGCGAGCCGATGGCACGGGAGCGCCCGTGGGGTTGAAGGGGCACACCGGGCCGGTCGTGGCCGTCGTCTTCAGCCCGGATGGCCAGTCCGTCGTCACCGCCTCCTTCGATGGGACGGCGCGGGTGTGGCGGGTGGACGGGAGGGGCTCTCCCGTGGTGCTCCGGGGTCACGCGGCCCAGGTGCATTCCGCCGCCTTCAGCCCGGATGGACAGTTTGTCGTCACCGCCAGCGAGGACGGGACGGCGCGGGTGTGGCGGGCGGATGGAAGGGGCGAGCCCCGGGTGCTGCAAGGACACACCGGGCCCGTCCGGTTCGCCGCCTTCAGCCCGGAGGGCCAGTCCGTCGTCACCGCCAGCGAGGACG
>DASQMW010000174.1:0-35498 GCA_035645295.1 Archangium sp. | reverse complement strand
GTCCGCCCCGGAGGGGGTGGCGATGGTTGCGGGGCCATGGGGCCTTTCGAGATGCTGTCAGGGAAACAAGGGGAGTTGCTGGCGAGCTTCGAGGCGCTGGCCGCGAGGGAGGATGGGCTGCCACCACCCGGGCGGGTGGAGGAGATGCTCGAGGCGCTCTGGCTGCACGTGCGGCTGACGGAGCGCCACCTGCAGCCCCTGGTGGTCCGGGTGGAAGGGCAGGCCCGGGCCCTCCAGGAGGCCGAGGTCCTCCTGGCCATGCACGAGCTGATGGCCGAGCTGGGGTGGTTTTCGCGCGGCAGCCTGGAGTGGCAGGTGCGGTTGATGGCCCTGGAGGACGCGGCCGTCGCCCACGTGCGTTCCCTGGAGCTCCAGCTCTTCCCCCGGCTCGCCGAGGCGCTCGATGAGAGCGAACAGTTGGACCTCGTCCGGGCGCTGGCGGCCACACGCGAGGATTTGTGGATGGAAATGCGGCGCACCCATTCCGTGTTCGAGGCGTTGGATCACGGCGATGCTTGTCTGATTTGATACTGAACGTGTTTTCAGCAGTGGGTTTGTTGCTGACCACAATCGTCACGTCAGACGCAATCTTTATTTATTTTTAAGCGACATCTCGTGTATTGGTGGCGTTATGTCTGGGCAGCCGTTGTGTAGAACTGCCCTTTGAACAGCAACCCCCAGGTGGGACCGGCTCGCCCCCCGAGACGGACCATCGAGAGAGGATACACGAGCATGTCGGTCGATAAGGCTTTCCGGGAGATGGTCCGTAACGAGATCGAGTCGCAGCTCAAGCCGCTGCGCGACCTGGTGTCGCGTCTGGAGGCGGGCACGGCGGATCTCGACCGTCTGCGCAACGTGGCGGAGCAGCTCGCGCCGCTGGCCAGCGCGGTGGGCCCCCTGTTTGGCGTGGCCGGTGGTGGCCGCGGTGGTGCGGTGGCTCCGGCTCGCCGGGGTCCGGGCCGTCCGGCGCGCGCCGCCTCGGCTCCCGCGCCGGTGGCGTCCGGTGGCAAGAAGCGCGGCCGCAAGCCGGCCGCCGAGGGTGGTGCGCGCGAGTGCGCCATCAATGGCTGCGGCAAGCCCAGCCGCACCAAGGGTTACTGCGCCGCGCACTACCAGAAGCTGCGCATGCTCGAGAAGACCAACCGCCGCCCCTCCAACTGGGTGGACTACGCCGAGCCCAACAGCGTCGAGGACATCAAGCTGCCGCGGGGCCGCGCCGCCGCCAAGGCGCTCGCCGAGGCCAAGAACGCGGGCTGAGCCGTCCTCCGGCTGAGCTGGAGCTGGACCGGACCCTCCCCTTTTCCCTGGGGGAGGGTCCGCTTCTTGCGGGCCAGGCGCAGGCCCGCCATTGTTGGGCATCATGAACAAGCGCGAGCTGGAACCCGGAATCTTCACCGAGCTGGCCGGACGGACCACGTACGGCGACTACCTGCAGCTGGACCGTCTGTTGTCCGCGCAGGTCCCCCGCTCACAGCCGCCGCACCATGATGAGTTGTTGTTCATCATCCAGCATCAAACGAGCGAGCTGTGGATGAAGCTGCTCGTGCACGAGCTGACGGCCGTCATCCGGTACATCCAGGCGGACCACCTGGAGCCCTCGTTCAAGATCTTCTCCCGCGTGGGCCACATCCAGCGGATGCTCTTCGAGCAGTGGAGCGTGCTGGAGACGCTCACGCCCAATGAGTACCTCGAGTTCCGCGGCGCGCTGGGGCAGGCCTCGGGCTTCCAGAGCTACCAGTACCGCGCGCTGGAGTTCCTGCTCGGCCACAAGGACGAGCACTCGCTGGGGCCCTTCAAGCACATGCCGGGCGTGCATGCGCAGCTCGAGCGCTTCCTGCAATCGCCCAGTGTGTATGACGAGTTCCTGCGTCATCTGGCGCGCCAGGGCCATGCGGTGCCGGCGGACCGCGTCGAGCGCGACTGGCGCGAGCCCTATGAGAAGAGCGCGGCGGTGATGGAGGTGTTCCGCCACATCTACGAGGCGCCCGAGAAGCACTGGGATGCGTACGAGATGTGCGAGAAGCTGGTGGACGTGGAGGAGCGTTTCCAGCTCTGGCGTTACCGGCACATGATGACGGTGATGCGAGTCATCGGTTTCAAGCAGGGCACCGGCGGCTCCTCGGGCGTGGGCTTCCTGCGCAAGGCGTTGGATTTGCGCTTCTTCCCCGAGCTCTGGGACGTGCGCACCGAGCTCGCTCCCCCGCCGGGCAGGTAGGACTCACACTTCGGCGTACCAACTGCTAAGGTCACCTCCTGGCCCCTACTTTTCGAGTGGAGCCAGGAGGAGCCATGCGTACGCCTGGACGGAATGAGCCGTGCCCCTGCGGGAGCGGGCAGAAGTACAAGCGGTGTTGTGCGGGGAAGGACGCGGCGGCTGCGAAGCCCCTGGCCGCTCCGGGAGCGCCCCTGCATGAGCGGGATGAGGTGTTGGTCCGGAAGATGGTGCGCTATGCCGGCGACCGCTTCGGCTGGGACTGGTTGGGTGAGGCCTCCGAGGCCTTCTTCGAGGAACCCGGCTTCCTGCCCGAGTACCCGGAGACCCAGCTCTTCATGCCCTGGGCGGTGCACCACTGGGAGGTAGAGGAGCGCCCCGTGCGAGAGTGGTTCCTCGATGAGGAGGGGGGGACGTTGCCGGAGGTGGAGCGGGCGTGGCTGCTTTCGCAGCGGCCGGTCGTCCTCACCGTCTGGGAGGTGTTGGAGGTGCAGGAGGGGGTGGGCCTGCGGGTGAAGGACCTGTTGGGCGGCGAAGAGCACTTCGTGCACGAGGTGCGGGGCTCCCAGCAGCTCCGCCCGCGCCATGCGGTGCTCGGGCGGTTGGTGGAGCACGAGGGGCTGGCTGTGTTCTGTGGGATGGATCCCCAGCCCCTGCCGCCCCGGGAAGCGGATGAAATGGTGCAGGTGGCGCGCAAGGAGCTTCGTGTGCGTGGCAACCGCCCCGTACCGCGGGAGCTGCTCGCATCCGAGGACACTTCGTTGGGGCTCGTTCTCCTCTGGCGCGAAGTGGTGGATTGGCTCAAGGCCAAGGCGGAGCGGCCGCTCGAGTTGACCAACACGGACGGTGAGCCGCTCGTCTTCGTGGTGGACGACTACACCCTCGCGCCGGAGGCCCGGTCCCGGGTGCTGGAGGCGCTCGGGAGGCTGGAGGGCATGGAGGTGGAGGAAGACGGGGAGGTGTTCCGCTGTACCTTCCTGAGGGAAGGCAACGCCATGCACGCGAGCTGGGAGAACACCATCATCGGGAACGCGGAGGTGGGCGCGGATTCGCTGCGGCTGGAGGCGAACTCGGTGGAGCGGGCGGATGCGCTGCGACGCCGGGTGGAAGCCGCATGCAAGGGGCTTGTCCGTCACCGCTCGCGGGAGAAGACCGAGCCCTCGAAGATGCGCCAGGCGAGGCCGGGTCAACCCTTGGCCGCGCGGCGGACGCCCTCTCCTGAGGAACTGGAGGCACTGCGCGAGGTCAAGGCGAGTCACTATGCCGCGTGGGTGGATAGCAAGTTGCCGGCGCTCAAGGGCAAGAGTCCGCGTCAGGCGGTGCGCACCAAGGCCGGGCGCCACCAGGTGGACGTCCTGCTCAAGGAGCTGGAGAACAGGGAGGCGGGCCTGCCCGTCGAGGAGCGGATGGATGTCTCCGGACTGAGGCGGGAGTTGGGGCTGGAGGGGTGATGGAACCCGGGGCCATGTTCACGCGGCTGCGCATCCAGTGTCCGAGAGCTTCTCTACAAATCAAGAGCACTGGTCCTCTCGTCCCCTGGAGCGCAATGCGCTCGCCCCCGCTGCCGGGGCGTAGGCGGGCGTGCGGCCGGGCCCTCGGGCCTGCTCCCGCCCCTGACGGCTGCCCATGGCCCCTCCCATTCCTACCTTGAGCAGGAAAAGGAGGAGACACCATGGGCGAGCACGACAGGCCGAAGCACGAGCCCCCGCTTCCCGAGGACGAAGAGGGGCATCCAAAACGTCAGGCCGGAGACCGGCCGGTTCCCACGCCAGGGCACATCGGCAATCTTCCCGATGACGCCCCCGGCCCCGGCAAGCCGATCGTCTTCCCGCCTCATTCACCCCAGGACCGAGGCTGAGTGTTCACCGCGGGAGGAGGGTGCATTGGGTCCCCTCCTCCCCCGTGCTAGAGCAGCCCCATGCTCGCACTGACCCTTGCCGCCGTGCTCGCAGCCAATCCCACTCCCGTCGAGGCCTGGTCCCGCAAGGCCTGTCCTCCTCCAAAGCAGACGCCTGACTCCAACATCGAAATGAAGTTCATGGAGCAGCAGCGCGCCGAGTGCCTCAAGAAGGCCATGAACAAGGCGCTCGACAAGGTCATCGTCCCCCTCAAGAAGTCCAAGCCTCCCGCCTTCAAGGAGTGGATGTCCTTGCAGGCCGACTACAACCGCTGGATGGCCGAGGCCTGTGCCTCCGTCGAGGAGGCCAACTGGGTGGACCTCTCCACCGGCGAGCGCTCCATGGGCACCGGCTATGGTTTCACCGAGAGCCAGTGTCTCCAGCGCCAGTTCGCCTGGCGCGGCTTCTACGCCGATGCTTGGGCCCGCAGGGACTGGAACGGCATTCAGCAGGCCCTCCAGGGCTTCGGCGAGTCCTCGCGCAAGGCGCGCGACACCCTCCAGTCCTATCGCTCCCAGGCCCAGGCCGCCGCCGCCCGCGCTCCCGCCCACGTCGAGGAGGCCGACCTCCCCGTGCGTCAGCTCTCCCAGGCGGACTGGAAGCCCTACATGGAGCGGCTGGAGCGCGCCGCTTCCAGCCCCGAGGCCCTCGCCCGCCGCCAGTGCGCCCTCCACTCCAGCCCCGCCGCCGACTGCGCCCAGCGCTTCGCCGACAGCCTCTCCGCCCAGCTCGATTTCTCAGACGCTCTCAGTAATCAAGAAACTGGGAATTAGCAGTATTGCCCGGGAGAACGGAGCAGTACGACTTCAGGGGGATGTCAGACCCCCGCGCAACATGGCATTCATCATGACCGCCATGTTGAGCACCGCTTCCGTCTCCCATTTCGAGCCCCTTCCCCTGCGCCGCCCGGGGCTCGCGCGTCCCGCGCGTCCCGTCAGCTCCCGCTCCGCCGCGCTGCATGCGTATGCCGCCTCCCAGCTCGGTGCCGAGCTCATCGCCACCTACGGCGCTGGCCGCGGCGCCGGCGGCTCCTGGCTCCTGCTCTCCGGGTTGGAAATCCACCTGGGCCAGAGTGTCCTCTCCCCGGACCTCATCGGCTGGCGCCGCGAGCGCCTCCCGCGCGTGGCCCGGGGCTCCTCCGGCATCGCGCTCGCTCCGGACTGGATGTGCGAGGTGCTCTCCCACCCCGACGAGCGCGCCCACCTGCTGCCCCTCTACGCCCGCGAGGGCATCCGCCACGTGTGGCTGGTGGACCCCGAGGTGCGCACCCTGGAGGTGCTCCAGCTCGACGGCCGCCGCTATTCGCTCGCCGCCTTGCACTCGGGCGCCAGCACCGTCCGTGCCGAACCTTTCAACGCCCTGGAGCTTCCGTTGCGCCTCCTCTGGGCGGATTGAGCGGCTAAGGTGCGGCCCCTCATGGCCGACGCTCCTCCATTGGTCTTCGAGAAGGCCCACGTTCTCTGCTACCGCACCTTCGACATCGCGGAGGAGATCAACCTCGAGCAGGCCCGCCGGGTCATCTCCTCGGATGCGCGCCGCCTGAAGCTCGGCCGCGAGAACAGCCAGTACCTCCAGCTGCCCAACCCGCCCCTGGCCTTCGAGCTGGGCCGGCGCGCGCTCGCCCTGCGCCAGGGGCCCGTCACCGTGGACGTGACGGCGCGCCTCTTCGACCATGGCGCCGCCTCCATCATCCTGCGCGTCCCGGTGCCCCCGGACACCACGCTCGAGCCGCTCACCGCGCTCGCCGATGAGCTCTATGACAGCGTGGCCCTCGAGGAGCTCGCCGTGGAGCTCATCGAGTCGGTGCGCAAGATGATCGCCCCGGCCGTGCAGGGGCCGCACCTGTGGGACCAGAACGAGAGCTACACCGTCCTCTTCGTCGAGCGGATTCAGGGCAACCCCTCCGCCGAGCAGATCCTGGCTCGCGGGGACCTCGCCCGGGTGCTGCTCGGCGAGGTGGGCTCCAAGCCGCTGTCCCAGCGCGAGCGCGAGGCCGTCACCCAGTCGCGCTTCAGCTACACCGAGGAGGACCTGGTCGTCGTCGACTGGAACAGCGCCTTCGTCTACGAGCCCTCCGGCTCCAGCGACATTCCGGACCTGCTGGAGGTGGCCAATGCCCAGCTCCTCGAGTTCCGCTATTACGACGAGCAGCTGGATGCGCACATCGGCCGCATCCACGACGAGGTGCAGGCCAAGCGCCGCGGCTGGTGGGCCCTCTTCCGCAGCCCCTACCGCGCCCTGGCCCGCGAGACGCTCGCCACCCTGGTGGACCTCAACGAGTTCATCGAGCGCGTGGAAAACAGCCTGAAAATCATCGGCGATTTCTACCTGGCCAAGGTGTACGAGGCCTCCGTCAAGCGCATGCGCATTCCGGCCTGGCAGGCCTCGGTGACGCGCAAGCAGCAGCTGCTGGCCCAGACGTACAGCCTGCTCAAGGGCGAGGTGGACACGGATAGAGCCCTCACCCTGGAGGCCACCATCGTCCTGCTCATCGTCCTGGAGATCCTCTTCGCCTTCCTCCAGGTCTTCGAGTGAGCGGTTGGACATCCGGGCAAAACCGGAAGTTCAGTTCATCCTGAACCGGACGCTCGGCCCGGGGGGCGATGGCCAGCGGTCTGGGCCTCGTGGAAAACTTCTACCTCACGCTCGGTGCTGGTGTGGATCGAGCCTGGGGGGTGGGCATGCAGGTGCCCGGAAGCAATTTCGTCGCGGCGGTGGAGCGCATGTCTCGCGCGCTGGAGCAGCTCGTGTCGGCGCCGTCGGCCATGGCCGTGCTGCAGGAGGTGGTGCGCTGCACCGCGTCCTCCGTGGGGCTGAAGCGAGCGGCCATCGCCTGGTTGGACGTGGATGGAGTGCTGCTGACGCAGGCCACAGCGGGGTTGTGTCCCGAGTCGGTGGCCGCATGCGGACGCTGGTTGCTGGACACCCCGCGTCCCGAGCCCGTGCCCTGGCTGTTCCACCAGACGGGGCCGGGGCTGGAGCCGGCGCTCGCCGCGGTGATGGACGGGCTGGGAGCGGCGTCGCTGCTGGCCCTGCCCGTGCGGGCCTCGAGCGGCGGCCCCGTGGGCGTGCTGCTGGGGCCCTCGCCCGAGCCGCGCACCTTCTCTCCCGAGGAGATGAGGCGCTTCACCCTCTACGCGCAGCTGGCCGGGCTGGCCATCGAGCGCGGCCGGTGGGTGGAGTCCGCGCGCACCTCGGCGCTGCAGGCCCGGGCCGAGGCGGAGCAGGCCGAGCTGCTGCGCCTCACCAGCTTCCTGGCGGTGACGGAGGCCTTCGGCCGCGCCCTCACCCGCGAGGACGTGGGCCGGGCGGTGTTGGAGCTGGGCGTGCCCGCCGTGGGAGCGCTGGGCGGCACGGTGTACCAGGCCTCGGCGGATGGGCGCTCGGTGGAGCTGGTGGCGGCGGTGGGCCCCAGCACGGAGGAGCTCGCCCTGCTGCGTTCGCTGCCCAGGGAGATGCCCGAGATGCCCGGCTTCGACGCGGCGGCGCGTGGCATGCCGGTGTGGCTGGAGTCCCCGGAGGAGGCGCGGGCCCGCTACCCCGCCTTCATGGCGTACATGTCTCGCCAGCCCTGCCAGGCCTTCGCCTTCCTGCCCCTGCAGGTGGAGCAGCGCGGCCTGGGGGTGCTGTCCTTGGGCTTCGCGCAGGCGCGGCACTTCACCGAGCTGCAGCGCACCCTCATGATGGGGCTGGCCCGGCAGTGCGCGCAGGCCATGGAGCGCGCCCGCCTCTACGAGACCGAGCGCGCGGCCCGTCTCCAGGCCGAGGCCGCGGGGCAACGGCTGCAATTGCTGGCCGATGCGGGCGTGCTGCTCTCCGGCTCCCTGGAGTGGGAGACGACGGTGTCCGGCGTGGCGCAGCTCGCGGTGGGCGGCTTCTCGGACTGGTGCGCGGTGGACTTCCTCGACGACCACGGCGCCCTGCGGCGGCTCACCGTCCAGCACGTGCACCCCGAGCGCGCGCTGCTGCACGACAAGATGGAGAGCTACTCTCCGGAGCGGGCACGGCCCTCGGCGATTACCGATGTGGTGCGCACCGGGCGCTCGCAGCTCGTCACCGGGCTGGTGCCTCCCTTCACACCCCAGGCCGAGGCGCGTCCCGGAGCACAGCCCGAGGGCGGCTCGTTCATCATCGTTCCGCTGATGGCGCGCCAGCGCACCCTGGGTGCCATGTCCTTCGTGCGCGGGCCGGAGCACTCGCCCTTCACCGACGCGGACCGCGCGCTCGCCGAGGACCTGGCCGCCCGCGCGGGAATGGCCATCGACAACGCGCGCCTGCTGCGCAAGACCCGCTCCGCCGAGGCCGAGTCCCGCCGCAACGCCGCCCGGCTGCGCAGCATCGTGGAGGTGGACCGGCTGCTGGCCGAGGCCGGTTTGGATCTCCCCGCGGTGCTGGATGTGATTGCCCGCAAGGTGTCCGAGGTCCTGGGGGATGGGTGCGTGCTGCAGTTGATGGCCGAGGACGGGGCCTTCCTGGAGCCCGTCACCATCCACCACCCGGACCCGGAGGCGGGCTGGCTGCTGGCGGGCACCGTGCACGCGCGGCGGCAGAAGGTGGGCGAGGGCTTCCACGGAGGCGCCGTCGCCAGCGGACGCGCCGTGCTGCTACCGGACATTGATGTGGAGGAGGCGCGGGCCTCGGGGGCACTGCCCGAGTACGAGCCCTACCTGGACCGCTACGGCCCGCAGAGCCTGCTGGTGGTGCCGCTGACGGCGAAGGGGCGGGTGTTCGGCAGCCTGGGCGTGGTGCGGGACGTCGCCGGCGGCCGGCCCTATGGCGAGGAGGATCAGATGCTGCTGCAGAGCCTCGGCGAGCGCGCGGCCCTGGCCATCGAGGACGCGCGGCTGTACGGCGCGGCCACGGAAGCGGTGCGGCTGCGCGATGACTTCCTCTCCGTGGCGGGGCACGAGCTGAAGACGCCGCTGAGCGCGCTGCGGCTGCAGATCCAGATGCTGGCGCGCGTGGCGCGGGAGGTGGCGACGACTCCGGGTCTGGCCCAGCGCGTGGAGAAGGCCGAGCGCACCAGTGAGCGGCTGGGGGCGCTGATCGACGAGCTGCTGGACGCGGGCCGGATCACCTCGGGGCGGCTGAAGCTGGAGCGCGAGGAGGTGGACCTGGCGGCACTGACGCGCGACACCGTGGGGCGCATGTCCGAGGCGCTTGCTCGCACCGGCAGCGAGGTGAAGCTGCTGGCCGAGACCGCCGTGCCGGGGAAGTGGGACCGGGTGCGCCTGGAGCAGGTGGTGGGCAACCTGCTGTCCAATGCCGCCAAGTACGGGCGCGGCCAGCCCGTCGAGGTGTGCGTGGACACGGGCCTCGATGGCCGGGCCCGGCTCGTGGTGAAGGACCACGGGATTGGGATTGCTCCCGAGGATCAGGCCCGCATCTTCGAGCGCTTCGAGCGCGCCGTGACGGGCAATCAGTTCAACGGGTTGGGGCTGGGGCTGTGGATCTCACGGGAGATCATCGAGTCCCACGGGGGCCACATCCTCGTGCAGAGCGCCCCCGGGGAGGGGTCCACCTTCACCGTGGAGCTACCCCGGGAGTAGGGGGGCTTACTCGAAGTCGACTGGGCGGTGCGGGTCGGCGAGTACCTCCTCGATGGGGCGGCGCCAGTGGGATGCCAGTTCAGGGGCGGCTTCAAGCGCGGACGGCAGGCGGCGCAGGAACTCCATGCCCTCGTGGGTGCGTGCGGCCCGACGGGCCAGTCGGAAGAAGAGCGCGGTGTCTCCGTTCAGGCTGCGCAGGAAGCTCTCGGGAGGCCAGCCGCAGGAGACATAGGTGTCGACGAGCCACTGCCGCAACTGCTTGGCCCTGTCCCAGTTCTTGCCGGTGAATAGCGATGCCAGGGCGCTGAAGAGGGACTTCTCATCTTCGTGCAGTCGAGCATGAAGGCGGGCGAAGACCAGCTCGATGATGTGCCAGCCCGAGGACGGGCGGGTGCGCTCAATGAGGGCCAGGAGCTTGCTGGCCAGATGGTCGTCCAGACTCCGTGTGGGGAGCCGACGCAGGACATGGGCCAGATTCTCGCAGGCCGGGTCCAGCTCCTGTGCCGAGGCATTCCACAACAGGTACTCCAGCGTTCCGGGAATCCAGTCCTGATCGTACGCCTCGGGTGAGTCCAGCCAGGCGCACAGGGTTGCAGCCAGCACCGGCACGAGGCGGTTCGCATCCGTCGTGTTCGTGGAGGAGAGGAGCTGGCCGCGCATGCTGTTGCGCAGCCACTGCCGCAGGACGGGGATGTCGAGCCATCCGGCCAGCTCGGCGGGAGTGCGGGTGCCCTCACAGAGTGCACGGATCCACTGCGGGCCGAGTCGTCCAATCAGGTCCCGGACACGCCATCGGTCGCGTGTGGCGAGGAGGGCCTGATGCAACTCCGGTGCGAGCAACTGCTCCGATGGGATGGAATCTGCGGCCACTCGTGTAAGGTGCTCGCTTCGAATTCCTTCCTTCTGGAGCGCCAGAACGACGAGCGCTCGTGCCAACTCGGGCCTGTGGCGAAGTTCCTGGGTGAGTGGCTCCACGCGTTGCAGCTTCTCGGCATAGAGGAGCAATAGGCGCGCTCCATTGGGAGTGCCGCTGCACTTGCGCACCAGGGCGTCCAGACCGGGCTCCAGCGCACGTGCCGCTTGCGCGCCAATCTCCGCCGCGAACCAAGCGAGATTCGAAGGCTCCCCACTCTCGAGCGCCCAGTCCAGACGCGTGGCGTCATCCACTTGCGAGAGCACGGGTGCCAACCGTGCATCGAGAGGTTGGATGTTCCCCTGGGACAACATCCTCCGGGTGATGGTGTGAAGGGCATCCAACACACGCCCGCGATACCGGCCGATGGACAGGAGCAGCCCGGGGTCGTCGATACGGCCGGCCACGGCCTGCGCGAGCCCCAGAAGCTCCTCGCGAGTCGGAGTTCCCGTCCGGTGTACGGCTTCGTCGAGTGCCTGCTGGCGCTGGAGGGGGGACAAGCAGACCAGGGCCGTCTCCATCAACTCCGGCCATGGTGCATCCGCCGCTTTGATCAGGAGCGGTGGAGCCAGACGCACCGACGCATCCGGCACGCGTGTCAGCAAGTGCTGGACGATGGCGAGGAGCGAGTTGCTCCATCGTGTTCCAGAGGCTTTGAGCAGTTGTGGCAACTCCTCGGCAGTCCGCTCGGGAATGAGTTCGAAGCGTCGCGCCAACTCTCGGACGAGCACTTGCTCCACTTGGGCAGCAAATTCCGTATCGGCCTTCAGCCGTCCTCGGACTATGGGCCTTGAAATGAAGTCGGTCAGCTCCCAAAGAGGGCGGGGCTCGGTCGCGGCGTCTGCCTGCCGTTCCAGCAGTGCCCATAGGATGGGAGAGGCGGCGGGATGGGTAGGATCGAGCCCGGGCCACAGTCGTTCGAAGAGATCCGCCCTGGCCCGAGCCGCCGCAAGCCGTTCGTGGGCGGCAGGCTCTAGTTCCATGAAGCGCAAGAGGGTGGGCATGTCCTTGAGCGAGGGATGGCGCAGGCCTTGGTCATGGCAGAATGTTTCCAGCCGCCGAGCGATCGCGGTGCCCTCGTGGGCGAACCGCGCTGCCCAATCCTTCTGTGTCAGGCCGACCAACCTGGGATGGAGTAGTCGTCCCGAGTCCCACCACGCTTCACTGTTAGCTTTTTCCAGAAACGAGCCGCGTGCTGCGGGGGGAATACCGAGGAAGCTGAAGGGTTGACCCTCCAGGGTCCGCGGCTGCAAGGCGAAGGTGCAAAAGGAGAAGCTCTCCCGTTGCTCCGTGCACAACAAGCTCCAGAGGAAGCGAACGATGAAATCGGGCTGACGCTCGTCTACCCAAAGGATGGGGCGCTCCTCGGTGCCGAAGAGTAGCACCACCGCCGCGAGGGCCTCGCTCGGCACCGGTGGCTGCGCTGCACTGGAGGCAAACGCGATCATGGACAGGGGCTCGCGGTAGGGCTCCCGGTCCTCGGCACTGCGGGGCCGACGGTGCAGTCCCGTGAGGCTTCCGAGGTCTTCGAGGCTGCGGGCCTCATTCTTGGGAACGAGTACGGTGTGCGTCAACACCGTGCCCGAGCGAGTGGCCGCGACATCGGGCCAGGTGCAGGCGAGGGCGTAGTAGCGCTCGCCACAAGGAAAGCCGGTGAGATAGCGCTCGAAGCGGGCGCCGGTGGGCAGGTAGCCGGACAGGTCGCTTAGACGCTCAAGCAGGGCGAGCTCGCGCTCGTTCAGGTCTCCGCCGGAGGCGAGCAGGCGGTGGCCTTGCGCATAGCCATGGAGCGTCTGGGCGAGCAGCGGCATGGGACGTCAGGGTGCGCCGAGCGCCCGGTCTCCGAAGAGGAGCCAATAGAGGGGCATGCCAATGTCCGCGCTCCGGCGCGAGCCCTGGGCTCCCTCCCACCATTCCACGAAGCCGGAGGGGTCCTCTAGGTAGCGCTGGCCGTAGGTGGCGTCGTTCAGGTCTCCTCCCGTAGCCGAGAGGCCGAAGCGGAAGACATCATCCGGGAGGAAGTTGCTCCAGAGGTAGTCCTCAAGCAACGGGAGGTTGTGGGCCAAGTAGGCGGCGGGACCGGCTTGGCGCCATGAGGAATCAACGGTGTCCCAGGCGGTGAGCACCAGGGCGATGCGGAAGCGCTCCTGGGACGTCCTGGGCCGCTCGCCGGGCGTGAGTCCGCGCACGTGCCGGATGAACTGGAGCAGCTCAATGAGAGACAGGGCGGTGGGCACGCTGACAGGGTCCGACGCAGAGGCGCGCGGTGTTGGGGGAACTTCCTCGACGGGCAGCGGGCCGAAGTACGCCGAGGCGTTGGTGGAGGCCTCCGGCGTGGGGCCAGAGCGGGGCGTGGAGGGCGCGGCCACAGGCTCGTTGCGCAGCAGCCGCCAGCGTTCCCGCTCATCTGGCTCGGAGGTGGGTTGTGGGCGAGGCAGGCGCGTCAGCGCATCGGGACGTACCAACAGCAGGAAGCCACTGGAGAAGGCACGCGCTTTCCATTCCTCGGACCAGCCGTGGATGCGATCCCGGAAGAGGCGTTCCACCTCCTCGCCATCGTAGTCCCCGGCGCGCAGGGTGAAGGAGACAGGGTTGAAGTAGGAGCCCGCCGTGCGCAGCGGGGCGTCTAGTGAGAGCCGCTCGACGGCTTTTGTGCGCTGCGGGTAGTGGCCTCCGAGGAGTGGCTCGGCGAGCCGCTGCAGGCCGATGGCATCGTCTCCCAGCCCGGCTAACCGCAGGTGCTGGAGCTTCTCCATCTGGAGCGCATCGACGAGCGCTCCCAAGTAGGTGGACTTGCCCGTGGATGGGCCGCCCAGCAAGGCGATGCGGTGTTGTTCGCTCATGGCTCGTCCCTCCAGAGCCGCAGGGTGGCGAAGCCCTGGGCCCTCTCGGGCGGCAGCGTATGGAGGGGCTTTCGGCGCGCGCGGCGGTCGGCGTGCTCCATGGCGTAGGTGAAGGGTTCCATGACACCCACGGGCTGGCCCAGAGCCATGCGGTGGGGGAATGCGCTGACGGGGAAGATGGAGAAAGGCATCTGCTCGCGCCGCGCGTCCTCCAGGGCGAGCCAAGTGCGGCGCAATCGGTTGGCGAGCTCACCCCATTTGGTCCGTTCGGTCCGCTTCTCCGGGGCTGGCGGCAGGACGGACTGGATGACCCGGTCGAACTTGCTGAGCACGAGCGCCAGCGGCGGGCGCGGTCGCATGTCGCGGGTCATCTCCTGAATGCGCCGCACGAGAAGGGAGGTCTCGTTGTCCGTGCGGCCTCCAGCGGCCCCCATCAGCGCGCTGGCATCCGCGAGGACGATAAAGGCATCGCAGCGCTGGATGAAGGCCATTCGTTTACCGGAGACGTCATCCACCCGCCCGGTCCAGTCCTTGACCCACTCGCCCGGGATGTCGGTGAGCAGCAGATCGATGTGGCGCTCGTCCCGGAAGTCCTGGGGACGCAGCCCGACGTGCAGGAAGCTGCTGGGACGCAGGACGTCCGCGCCGACGGTGGTGTGCTGGACGATGTCCTCCCCGGTCTCCCCGGTCCACTGGCTAGCCCGCTCCATCAACTCACGGAAGCTGTGTAGGGTGAGGCTGGAAGCGAAGCGGTAGGGGAAGGAAGCCCGCTGGCCATTGGCGAGCTGGAGGAAGAAGGAGGTCAGCAGGCACGTCTTGCCCGCGTTGTAGGGCCCGAGCACCGCGATGAGCCGGGCTGGAGTGCGCCACAAAAGACGCTCGACGTCGACGGTGTCGAGGTGGCGCCCGGACCAAGGGGCGCTGAGCGAGGCGGTCTCGCGACTGGGCTCGGGGGATGCGGCGGCCCGGGCGAGGTCGGGGCAATCGGCGAGCGGGTTCGGGAACTCGGCGAGCCGCGCGCACCGGCCACCCTCCGGTAGCGTACAGTCCGGGTTGTTACAACGCTGGGGCTGAAGGGATGGGGGCAGCGCCATCACCGCGCTCCGAGGTATCGGTCGAGCAGGGATTCGCGGAAGACCCAGGCGGCCCAATCTCCGAGGTCGAGCAGGGTGTCCGGGTCGACGGCGACGTCCTCGCGGAGACGCTCCTCCATGGCGCTCGTGTCGGACCGGGGGTTGGCCGCCTGGAGGCGCGCCCACGTCACGGCGAGGCCGAGCGCGTCTTCTCGGGCGAGCTTCTCGAGGGGCGTGCTCATGGAAATGGCCGTAGTGAGTTGCTCGTCTTCACGAACCCGGCGGAGTGTACTGATGAGATCGGCCAGCCACTGCTTCAGGGGCCGCTTCTGGTCATCGGCCCGCTTGTCGAGTTGGTACAGATTCTCGACGAGGAAGCTGGCCGCCGGCTCCACCTCCAAGCCCATGGCGAGCTTCGAACTCTCCCAGGCCATCCACCACAACCGCTCGTTTGCATCGGAGATGCGCCGGTAGGGTTGGCGCTTGGTACTGGAGTAGCGGGCCTGTCCCCACCAGAACACATCGATTTGAGCCGTTTGAGAGGAGTGACTACTTAACTCTCGTGATGTGCTGCTGAGCTGCTCTGAGATCTCTGCGACTCGGGTGTCGAGTTGCCCAAGGAATTTGTTCGTTGCGTTCAAGTGTCCGGTGAGAGCCGCAATGATCGCATGATGATTGGTGAAGAGCTGGGCTGAATTAGCGGCGAGTGCCTGTGAGTAATGAGTACCAGAGTTTTCTACCTCAGAGATTGCCCGAGTATAGTCTGGTACAGGAATGTCTTTGACATTGCCCTTGATGATTTTGCTCTCGCCAGATGCTTTTTTCTGGGGCTTTTCTTGATGAGGAGCCTGCGGGAGTACCGACACTTGCTTTCGCCACTCCTCAATTTGTTTCTCCTTGTTGAAATTGCTTGGAACCGCAGTCCAAGCAGAGTCGAGGAGGGGCGCGAGCGCGAGTCCCCCACTGCGGGGCTCCTGTGGCCAACAGGCCAGGAGCATTCCCTTTAGAATAAGGACGTCCTGCGCAGTGAAGCCCGCACTCTCCCAGAACTTGGAAATCTGCTTGAAAACATAGTTGACGGCTGGGCGCTTGTGGATACCAGGCCGTTCAGGGTCGGCTATCAGCACCTGCACCGCCCGGATGACCACGTCCGGCGCGCCCATGCCCGTGCGGAGCCACGCATGCAGAGGGGCGAGCGCCTGATTCTGGGCCTTGGTCTCGGCTTCCCCCGGTTTAAGGTCCCACTCCTGACGAATCTCCCTGAAGCGTTCAGCCAGCAGATTCTCCGTATCCGTCGCCACGTGCGTTTCCTTTCCTCCGAGGCGGCTCATGGGTATCTTGCGCCCCGCTCCGCCCGAATACGTCGGGAACACGGCCTTATAGCACTCGAAGCATCCCCGAAGCGGGACTCCATGACCTCCCTCCAGGAGCCCAGCGACGCCCTCGATGGCCTCGAACGCAGCGCCCATGAGTTCGCGGTGCGCGGCTCTGGAGCGGGTGTGTCCTGGGAGGAAGTCCTGGCACCGCTCCGGTCACCGCCCTTCCAGGAACCGCCCTCGTTGCAGCCCGATTCCGCGCGCCACTCGGGGGTGGAACTGCAGTTGCTCGTCACCGCGCTCCGCCGGGAGCGGTACGCGATGGAGCCATGGGGAGAGAGGCCCCTCGTCCGTGCCGGCTACCTCATCGATGGGACGCGGGGCCTACCGGAACCACGAGTGCGCCCGGCCTTCGCCGAAGCGCTCGCGGCCCACCGGGCCTCGCTGGAACTCCGTCAGGACTTCCCGGACCTCTGGGCCGTGGACTTCAGCCTCTGGGAGCAACTCGCCTCCAGCGCCGCCGATGCTCGGGAGCTGGCCCTGTGCTGGCTCTCCAGTCCGGGCCGCAGGCTCGTCCAGGATCTCTCCGTCCTGACGCGCCTGCCACAAGTCCGCACGTTCGGCGCCAGCGACTTCTCGCCCTCGCGGCTCCAGTCCGCGTCCGGACCGCTTCCCTCCGGCACTCCGGCTCCTTCACCGGGCACTCCCTGGCACGAGCTGCATGCCGCCATTCCTGGCCAGGCGCTCGGCACCTGGCAGCCCGCGGACGGGAGCGTGCGTTCCGCGTTGCAGATCCTCCAAGGGCGCCGGGGGGAGCCGCTCTTCCTGCGCGGCGCCGCGCTCGCCTGGGTGTTGAATCGGGCCGCCGAGCAGCCCTACTACGAACTGGGCGGTCTCCAGAGAGCGCTTCGCGAGGACCTGTTGCTGGCTTTCGTCGCGGGCTTTCCTTCTCCCGAGGATGAGTCCCGCCACGCTCAACTCCGTGCCTCGGCCCGTCTCGAGGCGGCCTGTCTTCTGCATGCCGCGCGCTTGATGGGGGACGACTCGTCCGAGACGGCCACGGCCCAGGGCTGGAGCCTCGCCCGGTGGTTGCAGTCGTGCGCCTTCCGCAGCCCCTTCGTCGGCGGTGTCGAGGAGTCCCTCACGGCCCGCCTCCGGGCCCTGCTTCCTTCTTCCCTCTCGGACATCCCGAGCCGTAATGACGTGCTCGACCCGAGCCGCTTCAGTGACGAGGGCAAGGGGCTCGACATCGCCGAGCTGGCGCTCGTCGCCGGAGCCGCGCTCCACTACTGGCCCGATGCCCCCCCCACGCACGCCAAGCTCCTCCCGACACCCCTGCCGCTCGTCCAGGCCTTGCGCAGGGTGGCGGACAGGCCGCTGAATCCCGGAGAGTGTCAGGCCGAAGCGCTCCTCGCGCGCTTCCAGGCGGGCTCCATCGAGAGCGCGTCCACCAAGCAGGTCGGGACCCCACCCTGTGGGCCGGTGTCCAACGCGCTCGGCTGGGATGCGCGCCATGTGGCCCCGCCCCTGGTGGCGCGCTGGGTGTTGTCACACCACCGCATCTCCTGGCTGGCGAAGGCATCTCCCGAGGTCCAGAAGGAGTGCCTGGAGCTGTTCCAGCAACAGCCGCAGCGCCATGACTGGCTGGCCCTTGCCGTCTTCTCCGAGGGGCAGGAGCTCGCACTGGAGGCTCGTGACTGGGTGGCGGATGCGTGGAGAAGCGTCCTCAAGGCCACCCAGGGAAATCTGGGGCATCGAGGGGAACTGGCCCTGATGGCCATCGGGGTGCTGGACAGGCTCTCGGGTGAGGAGTCCGAGCGGGTGGCCGGGCTGGTGCGTTCCGCGGCTCCGGACTGGCGGCATCGCGACTTCGAGGCGCTCGTCGAAGCGGCCGAGAAGCATGGGCTGGCCGCGCCCTGGCGCGCGGCCATGGATGGGTTGTTGGAGATGTGCGCGGACGAAGCCGTGGACAAAGACGATCGGCTGCGGGCGGCCCTGCTGGCGATGCGCAGGGCCTCGAGTTCGTCCAGGCCAGAGCGCGCCGAGTATCTCCAGCGCCTGGCCTCCCTGGGGGCCCAGGCTCCCTTCAACCAGAACGTCGCGCTGCGGCGTGAGCTGCGCCGGCTCGGACTCTCCTCCGCGCCAGAGTCCAAGGGGGGACGGTGAGCGGACGTCTGCGGTGCTACTCGTTTCACTCTGTGAAGGGCGGGGTGGGCAAGTCCACCCTGTCCGTGCTCACGGCGCTCGGGCTGGCGCAGCGCGGCGCCCAGGTGACGCTCGTGGACATGGACCTTACCGGCACCAGCCTCGCCGACGTGCTCCCCCTGGAGGCGCCGGCCTGGGCGGGGACGGCACCCTCCGCTGCCCTGGAGTTGCTGAAGCCTCCCTCCGGCTTCCTGTCCCATGAGGAGACCCGCGAGCGGATGGAGCTACGGGACGAGCTGGCGAGCGAGGCCCTCGAGCAGGATCCGGAGGGCGCCGAGGCGCTCGCGCCCCGGTGCGTTCCCTTCCTCAATGACTTCCTGCTTTTCGCCACCCCGGATTGGGACGAGCAACGGGACGTGGACATCCTGGCCATGCTTTGGCGGATGCAGGGAGTTCCCCAGGAGTCACTGCGCGTGGTGCCCAGCAGCGCGCTCCCTTCGGACCTCGACCGCACCCTGCCCGTCATCTTCGACGAGAACCACTCGGGTTTCCTCGAGGGCCGGTTGGAGTATCTGCTGGAGGCGCTCGTGCCCGAGGAGGGGGAGGCCGTAGTGGTCGTGGACACGCCGCCCACCATCCCCGGGCTGTCGCGCGCGGTGTTGAGCCTGGCCCTGCGCCTGTCTCGTGAGCCCAAGCAGCCGCTGGCCGACGATGGGTTCATGCCGGAGCGGCTCCAGGCCGCCCGCATCGACTGGACTGCCTTCCTGGTGGGCTCAATGGACCATCAGGACATTCGCGCTGCCAACCGGTGGCTCTCGCAGGTAGGCGAGGACGAGCGGCCCCATGTCCGATTCCTGGTCAACCGCATCCAGGAGGGAGACGAGCAGCAGCTTCAGGACATGCTCAAGCGCATCATTGGGAACGATCCCAATCCGCTCCTCAACGCGCCTGCTCACGTGAGGGACGACCGCTCCTTGCGGTTCTTCCGCTCCGATTCGGTGCCGAAGATCCCGGAGTCGGCGCTGGCCTTCCTCGAGGAAGGGTGAGCCGGATGGGCGCGTCGAGACTCGTCAGCAACTTCCGGCACCGGGCCCCGCGCCATCTGCCCGGTCCTCCACGTCCCCCTGGACTGGAGACTCAGCTCGACCTCCGCCCGGCGCGCTTCGTGGTGGGGGTGGGGGAGCCGGTTCATTGGTCGGAGCTGGCCGGGGATCGAGCCGCCCCAGTCTGTCCCGCCTTCTACCTGGGCCGAGTGGAAGAGGTGATGGAGGACGAGGTGCTGGCCACTGTCTGGGAGCGGCCCAGTGGGAGGGAGGCCAGCGTCACGCTCTCTGTGGACAAGCAACTGGAGGGCCAGCGGCCAGCTCCCGGCAGCCTGCTGCGGCTCTGGACTTGGCTTGAGCTACCCGGGAATGGTGAACAGGTGCCCCGGCTCAAGGTGGAGGTGCAACCTGCCCGGTTGGACGAGCCCGAACGAGAGCGGCTCCGGGTCCTCGTGGAAGCCTTGAAGCCCGAGGCTCCGGAGCGCGGCGAGCATGATGCCTGATGGGCACAAGGTGCCGCATCCCATGCGGGTGGACCAGATACGTCCCGAGCACCTGGACGATGGCGCCTTGAGCTTGGTGGTGTTCGGACCTGGGCGTGGCGAGGCCATGGTGGTGTTGCTCCCCGATGGCCGGGTGGGGGTCGTGGACGGCTGCCGGGAGCCCTCGTCACCCGATACGGGCAGGGGGGACCCCGTTCGGGAGTTCCTCTCGGCCCTGGAGCAGCGGGCTGGCCTTCGGGGTGAGGCCTTCCGGATTGCCTTCGTGTGCCTGACACATCCTCATGATGACCACTATGCCGGCCTGGGGCGTCTGCTGGAGGCCTATCGCGGTAGGGTCGATGCGGTGTGGTCGGTGCCGGAGGTGGGGGATCGTTACGCCGAGGCGCTGAGGAGCTTCGTAGAGGTGACGCACGCCGGGCGCGAACCGCTCCCAGACGATGTGAAGATTCGAGGGCTGAAGCGAGTTCTGGCGGAGTTGGTCGAAGCTCACGAACGGCAGGGCTCGAGCTTTCGCCATGTCGCACAGGGGAAGCGGCTGCTCTCGACGGTGATTCAATCCAACGTCCTGGAGCTTTCCGCATGTGGGCCAGCGGACGTGGACGTCAAACACGCGCAGTTCGCCCTGGTGGAAGGGCTGGAGTTGCTCCTTACGGAGGGCGAGCATTCCGCCCGCTTCGACCCCAACGTGACCAGTGGTGCCTTGCTCATCCGCTGGGGACAAGCGGGGATGCTTCTCGGTGGAGACCTGTTATGTAAACAGGGGCGCCACCTGGGCTGGGACGAGGTGTGCGGAGACATCCATCCGCCCATCCAGGTCATCAAGGTGGCCCACCACGCCTCCGTGGAAGCACACCATGAGGGCCTGTGGAGGCGGCTGAGTGTGGCTCTCGCCATCGTAACGCCCTTCAAGGATGCAAAGGGAACGATGCCGCCTCGCCCTGAGCAGATTACCAAGCTCGCACAGGACGCAGTCGTGGCCATTACCTCCGTGCCGGCTTGGCCCCGGCGCGTCGGAGTTCCCCAGGCCGTGTATTCCACTCCTCAGATTTCGCGGAGCAGCCGGAGCATCGCTTCCGCGCGCAATCGTGTGCTCTCATCGATGTCCCCTCCGCCGGGCGAGGCCGACACTCGCAACGCTGTGGCGGTGTCCCTGGACGCGACCGGCAAGCTGCTGCGCTTCGTGCTCGCGGGTAGGGCCGATGTTTATGAGCCTCCCACCCCTACAGGGAGGGGACCGTAGCGCCAGAGGTAGGGCTCCCAAGGGGGAACCCAGGGGGGCAGATACCCTCTCCCAGAGGGAGCGGGGGCATACACGGAATCAGGAATTCTTCTGCCTGCCTGTTCTCCAGCCTGGGGAGCCTGGCTCCGATGTGTCCCCTCCCCGGAGCCTGGGGTACGCTATGACCCGGAATCGTCCTATGGAAGGTGGAGAGCCCGTTTGACCCGTGCCGATGGCAGCAACCGCACCGCGGTTCGCGCGGACAGCCCTCTCTTCGGCGAGCTCCTGCTCAAGCTCGGTATCGTCACGCCCAATCAGATTGAGGAGGCACTCGCCCTCCAGTCGCTCAACGGCCAGCGGCTCGGCGAGGCCCTCATCTCCCTGGGCTACGTTACCCGCGAGCAGATTCAGGACGCCCTCGGTGAGGCCCTCGGCCTCCACAACGCGCCCCAGGGCGTCACCCCCGCCCAGCCCCCCCTGGGCGAGCTGCTCGTCGGCCTCAAGTACCTCACCGTCGCCCAGCTCGACGAGGCCCTCGCCCTCCAGCGCCGCACCGGCCGCAAGCTGGGGGAGATCGTCGTCGAGCACGGGTACTGCACCTACAAGCAGCTCTACGAGGGGCTCGGCCTCCAGGGCCGCGTCTCCGGCCGTCAGGAGACTCCCGCCCGCGCCCAGGTGCCGGAGGGTGGCCACCACCGCGTCATGGTCGTCGACGACAGCCCCCTGGCCTGTGCCTTCGTCCAGGATGGGCTCGTGTCGCTCGGCTACGAGGTCATCTGCTTCCAGGATCCGTACGAGGCCCTCGAGCAGGTGGGCAAGGTGCAGCCGGCCATCGTCCTGAGCGACCTGGACATGCCCGGCATCGACGGCATGGAGCTGTGCCGCCGCCTCAAGGAAGGCCCCAGCCGGGCCATGCCCGTCATCATCCTCACCGCCAACGACAACGACACCGAGCGGGTGAAGGGTCTGCGCGCGGGCGCGGATGACTACGTCAACAAGTCCGCCTCCATGGACGAGCTCGCCGCGCGCATCGAGAGCGTCATGCGCCGCACCGGCGAGACGGAGCGGATGCGCAAGCTCTTCGCCCGCTACACCTCCGACGCCGTCGTCGAGGAGATTCTCAAGAGCCCCGACTCGGTGGTGCTCACGGGTGAGAAGCGCGAAGTCACCATCCTCTTCGCCGACATCCGCAACTTCACCGGGCTCGCGGACAGTCTTCCGCCCGAGCAGACCGTCGGGGTGTTGAACCAGGTGCTCGGAGGCCTGTCCGACGCGGTGCTCACCTGCGGCGGCACGCTGGACAAGTTCCTCGGGGATGGGCTCATGGCCGTCTTCGGCGCGCCCGTGTTCCGCGAGGACGATGCGCTGCGCGCGCTCCAGTCCGCGAAGATGATGATGGCCTTCATGGTCGAGCTGCGCGAGCGCGCCGAGGCCGAGTGGGCCACCACCCGCCAGGGCCGCCCCCTCACGCTGGAGCTGGGCATCGGCATCAACTCGGGCATGGCCGTGGCCGGCAACATCGGCGGCGCCATGCGCACCGAGTACACCTGCATCGGCGACTCGGTGAACGTGGCCGCGCGCCTGTGTGCCCTCGCCGGGCCGGGGGAAATCCTCGTCGGCGAGCGCACCGTGGAGCTGCTCGCGGGCCATGAGTTCGGCTTCGAGGAGCTGCCTCCCGTGCGCCTCAAGGGCAAGCCGCACCCGGTGCCCCTCTTCCGCGCCCTGTGGTAGGCCACCTCCGTGACTCAGCGCCGCCGCCCTCATTTGATGGTCATCTTCCTGCCGATCGCCTTCGTGGCCATCGGCTTCATCGTGTGGCTCGGCCTGCGCGGCAAGCATGACCCCGGCGCCGCCCAGGCCCACGCCGACTTCGCCCGCATCATCTCCGCCCTCGAGGCCTACCGCGCCGAGCACGGCTCCATCCCCGAGGAAGGGGATTTGTCCTTCCTCGTGCCCAAGTACCTCCCGTCCGTGCCCACCGACCCCTGGGGCCACCCCTACGCCTACGCCAGCAACGGGCAGCGGCCCTTCCTCCAGTCCTACGGGCAGGATGGGCTTCGCGGTGGCAACGGTCCCAACCAGGACCACACCAACCATGACGGGCACGCCGCCGTGGGGACGCGGTAGGCACCAGACGCGGGCGTAGGTTTACGCGGATTCAGCCCTTGTTCCCCGGCACCCTCACCCTGTCCCTCTCCCGGTGGGAGAGGGGAGGGGCGTCCTGGTGCGGCCTCTCGTGGCCGGGGGCCTCCTGGCCTTCCGTGCAATGGTCATCCTCCTGTCGAGGGTTCTCCTGAGAAGAGGGCATTCCCCTCGCGCCCTCGGTGGGAGGCGGTCATGGCCGTCGTGTGCGCAACCAACCTGTCCGATGTCGCCGGCCGTGCCCCCCAGGCCGCCGCCGCCATCGCCACCCGTCTCGGTGAGCCCCTGTGGCTCCTCGGCGTGTTCGACCCCCAGCACCCCTCTCCCCAGGGCCCCCGCTCCCGCGACGACGCCCGCGCCCGGCTCTCCTCCGAGGCCGCCCGCCTGCACTCTCCCGGACTCACCGTGGAGTCCCGGCTGCTCGAGGGCGCTCCGGGCACCCTGCTCGTGGAGGATGCGCTCGTCCGCGGTGCCCGGCTCCTGGTGCTCTCCTCCGAGGGCTGGAGCCCCGTCTCCCTCTGGTACCGCACGCCGGTCTTCGAGCGGGTGGCCCAGCAGGCCCATGTCCCCGTGCTCGTGGTGCGCCGCCAGGGCGATGCCCTCGCCGATTGGGCCCAGGGCCGGCGCCGTCTCCAGGTGCTCGTCGGCGTGGATGACTCCGGCACCTCGGCCGCCGCCGTCGCGTGGCTGCACGAGCTGCGCCGCGTGGGCCCCTGTGATGTCCTCGCCGTCTCCGTGTGCTCCCCCGTCGAGGAGCGCGAGCGTCTGGGCATCCACACCCCCGTGCACCTCGAGGTGTTGGATCCGGTGGTGCGCCGCATCGAGGTGTTGGACCCCCAGGTGGAGCGCGTGCTGCTGCGCGAGCTGAGCGAGCGCGTGGGCGAGCTGCCCGGAGAAGGCTCCCTGCGGCTGCACCTGGAGCCCGGTTTCGGCCGCCCCGCGGACCACCTGCTGCACGTGGCGCACGCGAACACCGTGGACCTCATCATCGTGGGCAACCACCAGCGCGAGGGCCTCGCCCGGCTGTGGCACGGCTCGGTGTCCGCCGGCGTGCTGCGCCATGCCGAGCAGTCCGTGGCGTGCGTGCCCCCCACCCAGCCCGTGGCCCACAGGAGCGTCCCGCCTCGGGCCGTGCTGGTGCCCGTCGACTTCTCCGAGGCCAGCGCCCGCGCCATCTCCGAGGCCCGCGCCCTCGTGCGCCCCGGCGGCCGCGTCCACCTGCTGCACGTGCACCGAAGCCGCCCCGCCGACCGCGCCTGGGTGATGGACCAGTACGGCGTGGTCCCCGAGCCCCCTCGCGAGCAGTCCGCCGTCCTCGCGCGTCTCAAGGCCCTCGTGCCCCGCGAGGACGGCACCGCCTCGGTGCACTGGACGATGGAGGGCGTCACCGGCGACGATGTCGCCCGCGCCATCTGCCAGGCCACCGAGCGCGAGGGCGTGGACCTCGTCTGCGTGGGCACTTCTGACGCACCGGGTCATGCGGATGCGCTCGGCCAATCCGTGGCCCGCGCCCTCGTGGAGCGCTGCCGCCGCCCCGTCGTGGTCCTTCACGCCTGACCCTCCCCCAGAGGTTTCCCGGGGCCCCCCTGTTCTTTTCGCAACTCCGTGGAAAGACTGGGGGATTTCCGCGTTCCGAGGCGGTTTTCCGGCCCCGGAGCCGTTGCCGGGTTCGACGGGAAACCCGATTTGCGTTAGGCTTTGTCCGACTCAGTCAACGACGGGGGAGGTCTGCCTTTGACACCGCGAGGGTACCGCGAAGAGGAGCTCGTAGCGAACCGCGCTTCCGTGCTCCTGAGTGGCGGCACGGAAGATGAGCGGCGCACGTGGGCGGCGACGGCGGCGAGGAACTTTTCCAAGGAGGGGCCCCTGCTGGAGGTCCGCCAGACCGAACAGGTCGGCGAGGCCCTCAGGCAACCTCGGGGAGTCGTGTTCATCCCCGATGTGGCGCGCATCAGCATCGCGGCCCAGGGACTCATCGTCCGCTGCCTGCAAACCCAGGAGGAGCGTCCGAAGATCGTCGTCGGCCTCTCCGGCGGCGTCGAGCTGGCCCGCTCCAAGGGCACCCTGCGCGAGGACCTGCTCTACCGGCTCCACCGCGCCCAGGTGGACCTCACCGCCGACGGCATGCGCGAGCTCATCGCCCAGCGCCGCGCCCAGCTCGCCGCCGACGAGGCCGCTCGCAAGGCCGAGGCCGAACGCCTCGCCGCCGAGAAGGCCGCTCAGCTCAAGGCCTCGGGCATCTCCATGAAGAGTTCGCGGATGCGCAGCAAGGTCGCTCCCCGCGCCACCTCGCCCAAGGTCACCCGCAGGTAACACCGCGGCCTGGCACGGGCTCGACCCAAGGCCCGGGCACCCTCACCCCGTCCCTCTCCCGAGGGGAGAGGGGAGGTGTCACCCCGTCCCTCTCCCGAGGGGAGAGGGGATGTGGAGGGCTCGGGACCTGGAGGGCCTGTATGGCCTGGCCCGCGACGGCCTCAGTGCTTGTGCTTCTGGCCCCGCTTCGCCTTGAAGCCCGGCTTGGCCGCGGCACGCTTGGGGGCCGTGGCCGACGCCGTCGTCTTGCGGCCCTGCGTCTGCATCGTCTTGCGCGCCGTCCGCCGCTTCGCGGGGCTGGACAGCTGCTCCTCGGCGTCCGCCGAGACGATCAGCGGCTTGGGCGCCGGCTGCGCTGTCTTGATGCGCTCCCTCACGGCCTGGGCCTCTTCCAGCACCAGCGCCGCCGTGGCCTGGACGTCCGGAGACACCTCCTTCTTCGCCGGACGCGCCACCACCGGCCTCTCGGGCGGAGGCCGGTACAGCGACGGCTCCCGCCGCTGTTGCTCCATCATCGCGTTTCCACCGGCCGGCCGCCGCATCGGCCCCTGCTCCTCCTGGGGCAGCCACTCCTGCAGCCGGTCCAGGGTCCTCAACGCCGTGGCGGTGCCCTCCACCACCCACCGTACCCCCCGAGTGCCCAGCCGCAGCGCCTCGTCCTTCATCCTCTCCACCAGGCGGGTCCCGATCATCGCCATGTATGTGTCCCTTCCCTGTCCGATGTCTTTCCGGCCAAGGTATGCACGCGGGGACAGGTTGGAAGCACCGCGTCATTATTCTGACCGTCCGGGCAGCTGTCAGTCCTTCCAGCGCCTGCCCGTCCGGCTGGTCTCTCTCAGGAGCGCACCTTGAGCCAGAACCCCACCGCTGAGCCGTTGGTGCTCACCCAGGGCGACCTCACGCGGGTGGCCGCCGATGCCATCGTCAACGCCGCCAACACCTCGTTGCTTGGAGGCGGGGGCGTGGATGGCGCCATCCACCGCGCCGCCGGGCCCGGGCTGCTCGCCGAGTGCCGCACCCTTCACGGCTGTCCCACGGGCGAGGCCCGCATCACCGGTGGCTACAACCTGCCCGCCCGTCACGTCATCCACACCGTGGGTCCCGTCTGGCAGGGCGGTCACAAGGGCGAGCGCGAGACGCTCGCGCGCTGCTACCGCGCCGTCTTCGAGCTCGTCGAGCGCCATGGCCTGCGCTCCGTGGCCTTTCCCTCCATCTCCACCGGCGCCTACCGCTTCCCCATCTCCGAGGCCGCTCCCATCGCCCTGCGGGAGATGCGCGCCGCCCTCGCGCGCCTGCCCCAGCTCGAGCAGGTGACGGTGGTGCTCTTCAGCGCCGGGGATCTCGACGTGTACCGCCAGGCGCTCGCCTCGGCGGGGCCGCCCTCACCCTGAGTGTGGAGGGGTTCTGGCTCCGACGGGACGGCTCAAGTAGAGTCCCGGCTACTCCGCTTTTCCTCGATTGGAGCCGTTGCATGTCCCAGCAGAAGCCGCGCCTGAAGAAGCCCGTGGAGAAGGTCCGCGCCGAACTCCTCGCCGATCCCGACACCAAGCGCATCGCGAAGTCGGTGGGCATGGAACTGGAGGCCTACGTGGAGCTGGTGCTGGACTACGCGCAGAACCCGGACAAGCAGCCGATGCTCCAGGTCGCCGATGACGCGGAGCTGCGCGCCGCCGGTTACGAGCCGCCCACCCCCGAGGAGGTCGGTCAGTTCTTCGTCGCCGGTGCCAAGGGCGAGCTGGGCATCGAGGGCCCCCGCTTCGACAAGTCCGGGTTCGACAGCGCCCCCGCCACCGCGGGCAAGCCCTCGCTGCAGGGCAACGAGGGCGAGAAGCCGATGGCCTCGGATGATCCCGAGACGCGCCAGGAGCTGGTCAACCAGATGCGCAAGGGCGGTCCGGGCCGGATTTGAAATTCCCGCACGCAACTCGAAAAATCCCCTCGCGATAATCCTTTTGTACTCCCCAGCACGGGGCTGCTTCTCAACCAATCTCCACACGTTTTTGGTATCCCCCACGGGGATACGAGGGTTTAGACCATGGGCTTTCTCAGCGGAATCGGCAAGGCTATCGGTGGTATCGCGCGCACGGTGGGCAAGGTCGCGGACGTCGTCGGCAAGGTGACCAACTTCCTGCAGAAGCCGCTGGACCAGATCATGGCGCCGGTGAAGAAGCTGGTGGGCGGCGCGCTGGACAAGCTGCCCTTCGGCATCGGCAACTTCATCAAGCCCTTCGCCGACAAGTTCCTGGACAACGCCCTGTCCTTCGTCGCCGGCGGTCCGCTGGGTGGCCTGGGCCTCCTGACCAAGGCCATGCCCACCATCAAGAAGCTGGGCGACTTGGCCGAGACGGTCGGTGGCATCGCCAAGAAGGTCGGCGACGCGCTGCCTCCCCAGGGCGGCATCAACCTGCAGAACATCTTCGCCCACGCCCACGCCCACAAGCTGCTCGAGGCGGCCTGAGCCCCTCGCGTCCCTGGACGCATCGCGGACGCGTCACATGAAAAAAGGGCCGGTCTTCCCTATACGGGAGGCCGGCCCTTCGTGTTTTCCGGCTCCGGCGCGCTACTCGCCGCTCTTCACCAACCGCCCGGCGTCGCGCACCAGCCGCTCCACGTCGTCGTCGTGCTCGCTGTTGTAGTAGCCGCGGATCTCCCCCGTGCGGTCCACCAGCACGAAGTGCGAGCCATGGAAGATGCTGGCGATGTCATTCTCGTCCCCGCCCTCCTCGCGGCCCATGGCGATCTTGAAGCCGCCGACGATGGTGCCCTTGAGCTGCTCGTACTCGCCGGTGAGGAAGCTCCAGCGCGAGGGATCCGCGCCGTGCTTCTGGGCATAGGCGGTGAGGCGCTCGGGGGTGTCGTACTTCGGGTCCACCGAGAAGGAGATGAGCGCGAGCTCGCCCAGCTCCGCCGTCTGCTTCTGCACGCCCGCCATCTTCCGCGTGAAGACGGGGCAGATGGTGGGGCAGCGGGTGAAGATGAAGTTGGCCACCCAGGGCCGGCCCTCGAGCTGCTTCAGGCCGAAGGGCTGGCCGTCCTGGCGCGTGAAGCTGAAGGCCGGGAGCCTGCCCAGGCGCTGCAGGGGCTCGGGCCGGGGGCGCACCAGGGCCACCACCGTCAGCACCAGGCACACGGCGGAGGCCAGCGCCACCCACGGGAAGCGGTTCGCGGAACGCGGCGGAGTCGGAGTCGGGGCGTCGGTGGACATGGCGGCGGTTTCCGACTGCTAGCGGATGCGTCCCGGACGCACAAGGCCACCGGCATTCCGGCCGCCTCCTCCCTCCCCGGGCGGCTTCAGGCTCCCCGGGGTGTCCGCTACTCCCACCTCGGAACGGCCTGCGCCGGACAGTCCGTCCGCCACCCGCGAGCAGCCGTCAGCTTGCTCTGCTAAGCCTGAGCGCTGAGTCCATGGCCAATCACGAGCCGTCAAGAACTCCAACCGGGGGGCTGGAGCGCCGGACGCCAGCGGGGGTCGATCCCCTGCTCGATGGCGTCACCGACGGCATCCTCGTGGTGGATGGGGCCTGGCGCCTGGTGTGGCTCAACGCCGTCTTCGAGCGGCTGCTGGGCCGCTCGCGCGAGCAGTTGCTGGGACAGGAGCTGTGGGTGGTGCTGCCCGAGGTGGCCGAGAGCGCCTTCGCCCCGGCCTGGCGCCGCGCCATGAACGCGCGCACCCTGGTGTCGCTGGAGGACTTCTTCGCCCCCGGCGCGGTGTGGCTGGAGTCGCGTGCCTTCCCCTCGGGCGAGGGCCTCGTCGTCTTCAGCCGGGACGTGACGGAGCGGCGCCTGGCGGAGAACGAGCGGGTGCGGCTGCTGTCGGCCGAGCAGACGGCGCGCACCGCGGTGGAGGGCGAGCGCGCCCGCTTCCAGGAGATGCTGATGCTGGCGCCCGCCGCCGTCAGCATCACCCGGGGCCCCGAGCACCGCTTCGTCTTCTCCAACCTGCTGCACCGGCGCTTCCATGGCGGCCGGGACATGGTGGGCCAGCCGGTGCGCGAGGTTCTCCCGGAGCTGGCCGGCCAGGGCGTCTTCGAGGTGATGGACCGGGTCTACACCTCCGGCAACTCGTATGTGGGCCGCGCCCGGCCGGTGAAGGTGCCGCGCACGAGGGGCTCGCCACCGGAGGAGATGTTCTTCGACATCGCCTACCACCCCCAGCGCGACGCCGCCGGACGGGTCGAGGGCGTGGCCATCTTCGCCTACGACGTGACGGACCTGGTGCGCTCGCGCCGCACCGCCGAGGCGCTGGCCCGCGACCTGGGATACAGCGAGGAGCGCTTCCGCTCGTTGGTGACGGCCACCTCGGACATCATCTGGGCCACGCCGCCCTCGGGCGAGTTCGTGGAGGACCAGCCGGGCTGGAGCGCCTTCACCGGGCAGGCGCGCGCGGAGTACCAGGGCTGGGGCTGGCTGGAGGCGGTGCACCCGGAGGACCGTGAGCGCTCGGTGCGGGCCTGGGAGAACGCGCTCTCCACGCACACGTCCTTCCAGATGGAGCACCGGCTGCGGCACCACGACGGCTCGTACCGCCACATGATGGCGCGCGCGGTGCCGGTGCTGGAGAAGGACGGCTCGGTGCGCGAGTGGGTGGGCGCCCACCGGGACATCACCCGCCAGCGCCAGGGCGAGGCCGAGCTGGAGCGGCTGCTCGCGCGCGAGCAGCACCACGCCGTGCAGCTGCAGGGGCTGGCCAGCGCCGCGCTCGTCATCAGCGAGGCGGACTCCGTCGAGCACGTGCTCGAGGCCATCACCGAGCAGGCGCGCGAGGTGATTGGCGCGCACCAGTCCATCACCAGCCTGTCGGTGGAGGGCAGCTGGGCGCAGGCCATCCACTCGGTGTCGATGTCGGACAAGTACGGGGCGTGGCGCGACTGGAAGCAGGTGACGGAGGGGACGGGCATCTCCAGCTGGGTGTGCCGGCTGAACCTGCCCATCCGGTTGACGCAGACGGAGCTGGAGGCGCACCCGGCCTGGAGGGGTTTGGGCCGGCACCCGGGCAAGCACCCGCCGATGCGCGGGTGGCTGGCGGCGCCCCTGGTGGGACGGGATGGGCGCAACCTGGGCCTCATCCAGCTCTCGGACCGGTACGAAGGCGAGTTCAGCTCCGAGGACGAGGCGATCCTCGTGCAGCTGGCGCGCATGGCGTCGGTGGCCATCGAGAACACGCGGCTGATGGCGGAGACGCAGGCGGCCAACCGCGCCAAGGACGAGTTCCTCGCGGTGATGAGCCACGAGCTGCGCACGCCGCTGACGGCGGTGCTGGGCTGGACGCAGATGCTGCGCAGCCGGCAGAACGACGCGAAGGCGGTGGAGAAGGGGCTGGCCGTCATCGAGCGCAACGCGCGCACGCTGGCGCAGCTGATTGAAGACGTGCTGGACGTGTCACGCATCATCACCGGGAAGCTGACGCTGCACCGGCGAGGCGTGGACCTGGTGGGCGTGGTGCAGGCGGCGGTGGAGGTGGTGAAGCCGCACGCGGAGCAGAAGGCGGTGGCGTTGGCGCTCGAGGTGGACGTGGGCGGCAACGGCACGGCGATGCTGGTGGGGGACCCGGCGCGGTTGCAGCAGGTGTGCTGGAACCTGCTGGTGAACGCGGTGAAGTTCACCCCGGGAGGCGGGCGGGTGCGCGTGCGGGTGGAGCGCGACGAGCGCGAGCTGCGGCTGCGGGTGACGGACACGGGGAAGGGGATTCGCGCGGACTCCCTGCCGCACCTCTTCGAGCGCTTCTGGCAGGCGGACGGCTCGGCGACGCGCGAGCACGGAGGGCTGGGGCTGGGGCTGGCGATCGTCCACCACCTGGTGGGGCTGCACGGAGGACAGGTGCGGGCGGAGAGCGCGGGGGAGGGGATGGGCTCGGCCTTCACGGTGACGCTGCCGGTGCCGGCGGTGCTGCCCGAGGCGAAGCCGGAGGCGCTGCCGGGAGCGGAGGCGCAGGCGCCGGAGGTGAGCCTGGACGGGGTGACGGTGCTGCTGGTGGAGGACGCGGCGGACGCGCGCGAGTTGATTGCCTTGATGCTGCGCGAGCGGGGAGCGGTGGTGAGCACGGCGAGCACCGCGGCCGAGGCGATGGAGCGGCTGAGGGCGTCGATGCCGGACGTGCTGGTGTCTGACATTGGCCTGCCGGGGGAGGACGGGCACTCGCTCTTGAGGAAGGTGAGGGCGTGGGCCGAGGCGAGGGACCAATGGGTGCCAGCGATTGCGCTGACGGCGTATGCGAGCGCCGAGGACGCGCGGCGGGCCTACCGCGCGGGCTTCCAGGTGCACCTGGCCAAGCCGCTGGAGCCGGCGACCCTGATTGAAGCGGTGGCGAAGCTCGCGGGACGTGGAGACGCGGGCGCTCGGGTGGGGTGAGGCGCTCCTACTGGGCCAGGTCGTCCAGTACGTCGCGGAGGGTGGTGGCGTTGAGGGCGCGATCGAACCAGCGGTCGAGGGTGTCCAGGTCCGAGCAGGTGAGGATGTGCTGGCGGGCCGCCTCGTCGACGTGGACGCCCCGCGCGGTGAGCAGTTGCAGGATGTGCCCACGCATTCGGACCAATCCCTCCTCCCGGCCCTTGGCCAGACCTTTCTGGACTCCCCGTTCGATCATCTCCTCGGCCCAGGTCCCCATCAGCTCCTCCGCTCGCTGCTCATCCACCAAGGAATGTAACACCTGCCGTGCCGCGGCATGGACGGCCTTGTCCTCGGTCCACAGCAGGTAACGGATGATGACCACCAGATGCTCGGCCCCCTCGGGGCCTGCCTGCACCTGGGCGAACAGTGCCACCCAGTCCGGCAGCTTCTGGGCCAGTTCCCCGGTGCGTCCGTAGCGCAGCACCAGCCACGCCAGCCGGGCCAGAGGTGGACCGGAGCGCGCGCTCAGCGCTTCTTCCCGCTCGGCTGTCAGGTCATCGAGCAGGTATTCGAAGCGCGGCACCAACGCTCTCCACCGCTCCTGCTCCGCCTCTCCTTCCGGTAGTTCGAAGAGGTCCTCTACCCGGCGCGGCGCCGTCCAGGCTCCATCGGGCCCGTGGTGCTACGGGAACGTCACGCCGTCGAAGAGCTCCCCGGTGCCCCCCTCCTGGCCCCACAGCTTCAGGGTGAAGGTGCCGCGCGCCTCCTCCTCCGTCATCTCCACCTCCATCCCGACGTGGCGCCACTCCCCGGGTGCAATGGGCTCCAGAGGCCCCACGCCGAGCGCCTTCCACTCCACGCCTTCGGGCCCCACCAGCACCGCGCCCGCGGGCGTCCAGGGCGTGCTCCCGTCATTCTTCAACAACTGCCGCACGGCCAGCCGCACCACCTTGCGCCCACCCTCCAGGCGCGTGGTGTCCGAGCGGTAGCTACGGGCCCTGTCACTGATGAGCGTGTTGCCCGGCCGAGAGGTGACTGACCCCGAGATGTCCTGGGGGGCGATGCCACCGTCACCCAGCAGCCCCTGGGCGAGGAGGCCCAGCAGCCCTCTCCACCCCCCGCACTCGGCCTCCAGCCGCGCCTTCTCCTCCCGGCACTGCCGCGCCTCCGCCCACGCCTGCTGCTCGCCCTCGCGGTGGGAGGCGTGCGTGAGGGGTTGGAGGGTCACCTCCACTTGCCGCTCGGCCTCGGACGGGTGCACCACCAGGGTGAAGGTGGCGTCCACCCGTGCCCCGCCGTCCTGGAAGGACACCGTCACCGGCACGCGCTCCCCCGTCTCCAGGGCCCGCTTGGGCACGAGGGTGAGGCCCGTCTCATCGGCGATCACCCGGAAACGCTCCCGCCCGGTCACCTCCAGACGGCTCAGTTTCGTGTCGAAGAAGAAGCTGGTGGCGAGTCCCGGGGGGATGCACACCGCGTGTTCCTCGCCGGGCCTGTCCGCCGTCAGCTCCAGGGTGCGCATGCCCACCTCACACGCGGGCGGCGGGACGGGGGTGGAGGCCTCCAAGGGGGCCGCGAGCAACACGAGCCGCGCCAGGGCGGCGGAGGACAGAGCGAGCATGGAACGCAAAGCTCCTGAAAGCGTGGACGGAACCGCGGAAGTGGGGCTCTACCACACCTCCTGCCCGGTCATGTCCGGCTCGCGTCCTGCGGGCCCCTATTTGAAGCGGTCCACCACCCTCACCCCCGCGGTGGGGGGGACCATCATCTTCCCAGGCCCGCTGCCGGGCCGGAGTGGGACGCCGAGGTTGTTGCTCGTATCCAGCAACTCCAGACACATCGGGTACGTCACCCCGAGGGGCGTGCGTGCCTCGGTGAAGCGGCCGTACACCCGCCCCTCCTTGACGTAGAGCCGCCCGGAGAGCCGGGTGTCGTCCGGCAGCGCGAGCCGGCCACCCGCGCCATTGTGGTCGGCCCCCGCTTTCCAATGGCCGCTGAGATAGGCGGGAGTGTCCTCGTCCACGGGCACGTGCCTGCCGCGCACGTCGCTCCACTGCACGGACGACCACTCCCCCAGGCTGAAGCCGAGCATGCCCGTCATCGTCTCCACGGCCCCGGGGGGACACGCCTGGGGAGGCGGGGCGGGGCGCTCGGGCGGCACCTGCTGCGGGGCCGCCATGCAGGCCTGGAGGGCGGCGCCGAGGCCCAGGCACGCGGTGCGCACGGCGGGCGTCCGGCGCTTGGGGACGGCTTCGGGCTGGGGGCCAGACGTCTGCGGCTGCTTTGGCTTCACGGGAGCATGGTCCTTTCGGGGCGCCTCGTCGGGAGGCGCGGCCACGGTCCGCACAGGTTCCGGCGCCCCCCCTCCTGGCGCCACTTCCTGGCCGGAGCCGAGCCACCAGGCTCCCAGCGCCGCGGCCAACCCCAGGCCCACCGCCGCCAGCACCCACCACCCGCGCGCCCGTGGCTTCTCCGGGGGCCGCCGCTCCGGGTGCGGCACCACCGTCCAGTCCACGTCCGTGCGGGCCCTCAGCTCCTCCAGCGCCTCGTACAGCGCCACGGCGCTTGGGTAGCGGGCCTCGGGGCTCTTGGCCAGCAGCCGCAGGCACACCGCCTCCACCTCCCGGGGCACACGCGGGTTGACGAGGTGCGGTGGCAGTGGGGCCCGGTGCAGCACCGCCTCCACGTCCTCGCCCCCGTGCTCGGCGGGCCGGAAGGGGAAGCGGCCCGTCAGCAGCCGGTAGAGGACGACGCCCAGCGCGTACAGGTCATCCCCCGGCCCGCCCCGGTAGTGCGCGCCCGGCTCGCCCGCGTGCGCGCGGCCATAGGCCCACGCCTCGGGGGCGCGGTAGGGCAGCGTCCCCGGGGGGAACATGCCCTTCGTCAGCGTGGGGTACGCCGGGTGGTAGCCCACCCCGAAGTCCACCAGCACCGCCTGCCCGGTACTCTCGCGCACCAGGATGTTGGCTTCCTTCACGTCGCGGTGCAGGACGCCCGCCTCGTGCGACACCGCCAGGGCACGCGCCACCTCCAGCACCCGATCCACCACCTCGCCCAGGGTGCGCCCTGGCGCCCACTCGTCCAGCGTGGAGCCCTCGACCAACTCGAACTTCAGCCACAGGAAGCGGGGCTTGGCGTCGGGCCACTGGCCCGCGCCCAACTGGCGCGCGAGGTTGGGGTGGCGCAGGCGCGTGCCCAGCGACAACTCGCGCCAGGCGCGCGCGGCCCGCTCGGGGCCCTGGTCCAGCGGCAGCAGTTTGAGGGCGGACACATAGCCCTCGGGGCCTCGCACCCGGTACACCGTGGCGAAGCCGCCACTGCCCAGCACCGCCTCCACCACGTCCCCGCCAATGCGGGTGCCTACGGGCAGCGGGGACGTGCCGGGCGGATTCAGGGCGCCCTCGCCGTGATGGGGGGTGGGGTGCTCGGGCCTTGGAGACTGCTCTGGTGTGGACACGCGGGCCTACCTCGGAGGACCTCAACGTAGCAGGTCGAGGTGGGCCATGGCGCGAAGGAGGGTCCTGGCGGGCGCGCGGGTGGGGTGAGGCGCTCCTACTGTGCGAGGTCGTCCAGCACGTCGGACAGGGTGGTGGCGTTCAGGGAGCGATCGAACCAGCGGTCGAGGGTGTCCAGGTCCGTGTAAGTGAGGATGCGCTGGCGGGCCGCCTCGTCGACGTGGACACCCCGCGCGGTGAGGAGCCGCAGGATGTGCTCACGCTCTCGGGCCAGACCGAGCGGGACGATGAGTGTGAGCCGAGTGCTTTCCGGGTGCTCCTGGCGCCAGCACTCCACCTGGCGCACCCCGCGCCTCGTACCGGCACAGCCGCTCCAAGCCTTCCCGGCCGTTCTCATGCAGGGGGATAAGTAGGTGGCCAAAAGTTCCCGACACGATCGTGTGGCCTCCGCACTACGTGCGAAACCACGCCAGGCCGGCCTCCCGGCCGCGCGCTGCACGAACTTGTCCAACAGTTGGACAAGTTTCTGAAGACCGAGCCCGGCAGG
>DASQMW010000173.1:0-51827 GCA_035645295.1 Archangium sp. | reverse complement strand
ACGCCGACGTGCCTCATCGGAAGCCGACCACCGTCACCTCCGCATCCACCAGGGCGGGGAGGAGATGATCCTCGATGCGAGCGGCCTCACCCGCGCGATGCAGGGGCAGTCCCGGATGCCGGACCAAGGTCTCCAACCACCCTCTGACGGCACTCTCCAGCAATGGCCCGTTCTCAAGGACACCGTGCGTATCGAGGAGGACGGGGGTCTCCACGACCGCGAGCTCCTGGATGGCCTCCGGGGTGTCCGAGTAGGTCTTCTGGTAGACGTGGGTCCACTCGGGGGTGACCAACAGGCCGAGCGGGCAGGCCTCGCCGGCCATGTACCGCCAGAGCTGTTGGCCCGCCTGGTCCAGGTCATCCGTTCGCGTCCTGATTCCGACCGCGAGGCGGAGCAGGGGACGATCGGTTCCCCGCACGATGACGTCAGGACGGAACACGGCTCCTCCCATGGGGGGCCCTCCAGACCGCCCGTTATACCTAACCACCTGAGAGGGGACTTGCATCGGTTGGCTCCCGCAGTGGAACACCCCAAGGAGAACCCTACTTCCGAAGTCATGTCAACGGGAGCTGCCTGGCTGTCTTTCGGGTGCCGGCTTCCCGGCGTGTGGGTCACGGTCGCCGCGTGGAGGCCCTCCCCTCACGAACACGCTCGGGCCCCACCTGCGCGCCGTAGTCTGGTGAACAGGCAGGCACATGGAGGCGCGGCGCCGGCCCGTCGCGAGTGAATGCGCGGAGCGCTACGCTCGTCTGCTCGCATGATGCTTCGCAAGCTCCTGCTGCCATTGATGCTCGCGGTGCTCGGCACGGCTCCAGCCGGGGCCGCTCCGCGTGAACCGGTGAAGCCCGCGGCGAAGTCGAAGAAGGCCGTGGGCTCCACTCGCACCCCCGCCCGCACCCGTGGCGCGAAGCCGGGGGTGAAGGCCGGGTCCACCAAGAAGAAGCGGCCCCCGGCACCTCTCCCCAAGGGACGTCGCGTGGCCCAACGCGCCGGGACGCTGGTGGGCGCCTCGCTGGCCGCGCACCGGGTGCCGGACGATTGCTCCGGGTTGGTGCGCGCCGCCTACCAGGCCGCGGGCATCGAGCTGCTGTCACACGGGACGCTGCCCGGGGAGAACGCGGTGAGCGCCATCCACCGGCGCGCCCAGCGGGCGGGCGCCCTGCACCAGCGCACGCCGAAGCCCGGAGACATCGTCTTCTTCCGCGAGACGTATGACCGCAACCGGGACGGCGAGCGCAACGATGGGCTCACGCACGTGGGCGTCATCGAAGCGGTGGAGCGCGACGGCACCGTCGTCTTCGTGCACCGCGGCGGCAGTGGGGTGAAGCGCTCGCGGATGAACCTGCGCTTCCCCGGACAGCGCGGCCAGGGCGGCCACGTGTGGAACGACTACATCCGCCGCGCCGAGGATGGGGAACGCGGGAAGCTCGCCAGCGAGCTCTTCAGCGGCTACGCCTCGGCCTCGCGCCTGTAACCCCGCCTCCAGGGGCCCAGGTCCTCCGCCATGTCCCGCGGTACAACGCACCTCGGGGCAGGAGGAAGACAAGGCGTGGGCGCTGTTGAAGGGGTGGACTCCTGTCCACGGGGTACGGGGTGAGCGAGACGCGGCCGCACAGTGCGCGACGGACGGTGGAGCGGCTGCTGCGGCTCCAGGAGGTGACGAGCAAGCTGTCGCAGGCCCTCACGCCCGGTCAGGTGGCCAGCGTCATCGTGCAGCGGGCCGGGCCGGCGCTGGGGGCGGCCGAGTGCTCCATCTACCTGCTGGAGGAGCCCGGGGTGCTGCGGCTCGTCCGGGGGTTGGGGATGCCCGACGTGGACTTCGAGCAGTGGGGCTGCCTGCGGGTGGAGGCGCCAGTGCCCATCGCCGAGGCGGGGCGCGTGGGCGAGCCGGTGTGGGTGGAGTCGCTGGCGGCCCTGCGGGCGCGCTACCCGGCGATGAACGCCGTGCCCATGAGCCACCAGCGCGCCTGGGCCTGCCTGCCGCTGGAGGCGGAGGGGCGGGTGTTGGGCGTGCTGACGCTCGGCTTCGAGCGCGAGCGGGGCTTCGCCGAGGAGGACAAGGACTTCGCCTGCCTCGTCTCCCGGCAGTGCGCGCAGGCGCTGGAGCGCGCCCACCTCTACGCGCGGGAGCGCCAGCTGCGAGAGCAGGCCGAGCGGGCCTGCGCCGAGGCCGAGGCGCACCGCCGCCAGTTGGAGCAGGAGCACCGCCGCCTCCAGGCCGTGCTCCACCAACTGCCCCAGGCCGTCATCCTCGCTGACGCCACGAGCGGCCGGATCGTGATGAGCAGTGAGCAGGTGGAGCGCCTCCACGGCGAGCCCATGCCTCCGGACTGGAGCAAGGAGGAGTACACGTCGATCCGGACCGGGTTCCACCCGGACGGGCGGCGTTACACCCCCGACGAGTGGCCGCTGGTGCGGGCCCTCACCCAGGGCGAGGAGGTGCGGGGCGAGGTGATGGAGGTGCAGCGCGAGGACGGCCGCCGCTTCAACCTGTCGGTGAGCGCCGGGCCGGTGCGCGACGCCGAGGGCCGGGTGACGGCCGCCGTGGCCCTGCTCGAGGACATCACCGCGCGGCTGCGCCTGGAGAAGTCGCTGCGCCAGGGCGAGGCCGTGTTCCGCCGCATCATGGAGTCCGACATGATGGGGCTGGCCTTCTCGGACAAGGAGGGGCGCATCCACGAGGCCAATGACGCCTTCCTCTCGCTCGTCGGGCACGGCCGCGAGGAGCTGGAGCGGGGAGCGCTGCGGTGGCAGGCGCTGGTGCCGCCCGAGGGCAGGGAGGCCGGGGAGCGGGGGATGCGCGAGCTGTGGTCGCGCGGGGTGTCCACCGCCTTCGAGCTGGAGCTGCTGCGCGGGGATGGCAGCCGCGTGCCGGTGCTGACGGGCTCGGCGCAGGTGGAGGAGCAGGAGCGCGTCCTCAGCTTCGTGTTGGACCTGTCGGACCTCAAGCGCGCGGAGGGGGCGGTGCGCTTCCTCGCCACGGCCAGCCGCGTGCTGGGCCAGTCGCTGGAGGTGTCGGACGCCACGCTCCAGCACGTGGCGTGTCTGGCGAGTGTCTCGGTGGCCTCCTGGTGTGTCATCGACCTGGTGACGCCCGAGGGCGGGCTGCGCCGCGCGGCCGTGGCCCATGTGGACCATTCGCGGGAGCCGCGGCTGCGGCGGGCGTGGCCCATGCCCTCGATGAACGGCCCGGGGGGACCGCTGCTCGACGCGCTGCACTCGGGCGAGCCGTTGCTCTTCCAGGACTTCGGCGCGGAGACGTGGCGGCACCTGTCGCGGGGCTACGTGCCGCTGGAGCAGGTGCTGGAGGCGGGGGAGGTGTGCTCGGTGATGGTGGTGCCGCTGCGCTCGCACGAGGGGGTGCTGGGGCTCGTCACGCTGGGCGCGAGCATGCCGCGGCGGCGCCATGGGCCGGAGGACATCGCCATGGGCCAGGAGCTGGCGCACCGGCTGGCGGGGGCGCTGGAGAGCGCACGGCTCTTCCTGGAGTCGCAGCGCTCGGTGCACCTGCGCGACGAGTTCCTCGCCGTGGCCTCGCACGAGCTGAAGACGCCGCTGACGCCGCTGCGGCTGCAGTTGCAGGGGTTGAGGCGGGTGGTGGAGGCGCAAGGGGGCGAGCCGGTGCCGCCCGAGCGGATTCTCCGGGCGGTGCGCGGCTGCGAGTCCCAGGTGCGCAAGCTGGCGGGGCTGGTGAATGACTTGCTGGACGTGGCGAAGCTGTCGCAGGGCCGGCTGCCGCTGCACCTGGAGGCGGTGGACCTGGGGGCGGTGGTCCGCGAGGTGATGGAACAGCTCTCGGCCGAGTCGGCGCGCGCGGGCTGCGAGGTGGAGTTGGTGGACGGGGCGCCGGTGGTGGGCCAGTGGGACAAGCTGCGGCTGGAGCAGGTGGTGACGAACCTGCTGACCAACGCGCTCAAGTACGGGGCGGGCCGGCCCATCCACGTGCGGGTGGAGTGGGGGCACGGGGTGGCGAGGCTGTCGGTGCGGGACGAGGGCATCGGCATCGCGCCGGAGCACCGGGGCCGCATCTTCGGCAAGTTCGAGCGCGCCGTGTCGGATCGCCACTACGGGGGGCTGGGGCTGGGGCTGCACATCACCCAGCAGATTCTCAGCGCGCTGGGGGGCTCCATCCTGGTGGAGAGCGAGGTGGGCCGGGGCTCGACCTTCACCGTGGAGCTGCCGCCGGACGCCTCGGAGGCCGGGGCGCGCGCTATGCTCGCGGGGCCATGATCCTTCCCGCCCAGCGGCACCTCTTCGACCTGCCCGATGACGTCACGTGGATCAACTGCGCGTACATGTCCCCGCAGCTGCACGCGGTGAGCGAGGTGGGGAAGGAGGCGGTGATGCGCAAGGCGAGGCCGTGGCTGGTGAAGCCCGAGGACTTCTTCACCGACTCGGAGGCGTTGCGGAAGCTCTTCGCGCGGCTGGTGGACGCGGACGCGGACGGGGTGGCGCTGGTGCCCTCGGCGAGCTACGGGCTGGCGGTGGCGGCGGCGAACGTGCCGGTGAAGGTGGGGCAGCGGCTGCTGGTGCTGGCCGAGGAGTTTCCCTCCAACGTGTACCCGTGGCGGGAGCTGGCCGAGCGCGCGGGAGGGCAGGTGGTGGCGGTGCGCAAGCCGGAGGATGGGGACTGGACGCGGGCGTTGCTCGCGGAACTGGACGAGCGCACGGCGCTGGTGGCGGTGCCGCACTGCCACTGGACGGACGGAGGGCTGGTGGACCTGGTGCGCCTGGGGGCGAGGGCGCGCGAGGTGGGGGCGGTGCTGGCGGTGGACGCGACGCAGTCGCTGGGCGCGCTGCCGTTGAACGTGGCGGAGGTGAAGCCGGACTTCCTGGTGGCGGCGGGCTACAAGTGGCTGATGGGGCCCTACAGCCAGGGCTACCTGTACGTGGCGCCGCGCTTCCGCGAGGGCCGCCCCATCGAGCACAACTGGCTGATGCGCGGGGGCAGTGAGGACTTCACGCGGCTGGTGGACTACCGGGACGACTTCCAGCCGGGGGCGAGGCGCTTCGACGTGGGCGAGCGCAGCAACTTCGTGCTGGTGCCCATGGCGATGACGGCGCTGAGTCAGTTGCTCAAGTGGGGCGTGGCGGACGTGCAGGAGACGCTGCGCGCGCTGACGGAGCGGGTGGCGAAGGGGGCGAAGGCGCTCACGCTGGAGGTGCCGCCCGAGACACAGCGGGCGGGGCACATGGTGGGCCTCAAGCGGCGGGGAGGCTACGGGCCGGAGGTGGCGGCGAAGCTGGCGGCGCGCAAGGTGTTCGTGAGCGTGCGCGGCGATAGCATCCGCGTGTCCCCGCACCTCTACAACACCGAGGCGGACGTGGATCGGCTGCTGGAGGAACTGGACGCCATCGTGTGAACCTTACGTTTTGAGTTGATACGTGTGGTGTAATCTGTAGGGTGCCTTCCGCCCAGACTGGCGTTACACAGGAGAGGGCGAAGATCATGAGCATCCACACGATTTCGCCCGCCGGATTTGTCGCCAAACTCCAGAAGAGTTTCCAAGAAGGCACATTGGAAGTCCTCGTTGGTGCGGGCGCGTCCATTGCCTCCGGCCTGCCTTCCTGGAACGAGCTCAACCGCCGACTGTTGAGCACCTTTCTGGCTGAGGAGTACAGCGACCTTGAGTTCCAGCCCAGGGACTTGGATGTGGCCGCCCGGATCTTCGTGGACAACTTTGGACGGGAAGCCGTGGTGGACGTCGTTCGCAACAAGCTGTCTCAGGATCGCTACCTGCAAATGCTTCGCGAGGCCCTGTACAGGGATGGTCCCAAGGATGTGAGCAGTATCCACCTGGAACTGGCCGCCCTCCTGGCCGCTGCGAGGGCAACTCCCAAGAGGCGGCATGGCCTCTACACCTTCAATTTCGATGATCTCCTGGAGCGTGCGGCGGAGCGTCTGTTGGGGAAGATGCCCGAGGTCATCGTGGAGGGACCGCGGCCCACCAAGCCACACGTGGTGCACCTCCACGGCTACCTGCCTCCGGCTGCGGGAACGACGCGGCCAGGCACAATCGTCCTCTCGGAGAAGGATTACCACGAGGCTCGGGGGGACTGGGCGAGCGGAAAGCTGGAAGAACTCTTCAACGACGACAAGCGAACCGTGTTGATGGTTGGCTTGAGTCTGGCCGATCCGCGGCTGCGTTGGCTGTTGCTGGAGCGCGTGAAGCGGGCACAGCAGGGCAAACCGGTGGCCCATGTCTACGCGCTTCTGTCGAACAGTCCGCCCTCTTCGGATGCGGAACTCATGGAGCGCTTGGCCAAGAACTTCGTGCGGCGGTATCAGGAAGAGTTTTGGGCCTCCTGGCAGATGCACGTGCTCAACATCGAGAGCCACGACAGGGTTCCCTTCTACCTGCGGCAGATCCGGTTGGGCTCCCATGGAGGGGCATGGGCGGAGAAAGGTGCGGCGTTTCTGCGTGCCAGATCTCCGATCTTCAAGAACCTCTACAGCCATGGCATCCAGGAGCGCGTCGTGTCCGTGCTCATGGAGATGCAGGCCTTCTTGAAGCGCCGGTTCGCTGTCTCAATGGACGAGGAACTCCACATCGGGGGCCTTGTGCCGAGAGGGGGCGCCAAGATCCGATTGGGGTTCCACTACCGAGGTGGAGATGGCAAGGGCGATATCATCGACGATTCGTATGCGCGCACGAAAGAACTGAGCGTCGCCTCGCTGGAGAAGGCCCAAGGGGCCTCCGGTCACGCTTTTCTCCTTGGCGCAACCATTGAGGCATCCCGGCGCAGTCCTCGGGTACATGCCAATTTCACGGCACCCATGTTGGAGACGTGGACTCGGGATCAAACCTTCTCTTCTCTGGTCTGCGTGCCCATCTATGACTCGGTGAACTGGGTTCCCATTGGCGTCGTCTACCTCACATCGAACCGGCAAAGTCCCTTCTGGACGGACCTGGATCCTCAGGACTACGACGCGCTGGAGACCTTGCTCCGCAACACCTTCACCGAGGTACTGGAGTACGCCCCTGTCTAGACCGGGATTGCCTCTCTGGATGGCGATTGGTGGATGGGCGTGTTAAAAGATGCATTCGGGTGTCGTGGAGGTTCGCATGAGGAAGGTCGAGCGGATCGAAGTCGATGGGATGGTCGTGGTGACGGCGGCGGACTCCTCGCCTGCCGACCGGGCGAACATCCGAGCCCAGGTCAAGGCGGTCGCCCAGAAAGCCCGCGCAAGGGCCGAGCAGAATCGGGTAGAGGCGGAGCAGGCGTCGCTGTCCCCCGAGCTGGTGATCCCTCAGTCATGAACTGACCCGTTCGCAGGCCGAACTCAGGCCTGTTTCCGGGTCAGCTGTCCGACGCGCGGGACCACGTGCCGGCACGGGCCACATCCGATGGTTACGGCGAGGGGAGGCTAGGCGTCGGGGAGGGCGTGTTCGGGCTCTCCCGCGCTACCCCCTGCGAGCGGCCGAAGGAGGCCTCGTAGTCCGGGGCGAGCGTGCCGAAGAGCCGATCCCACACGACGGTGTAGAAGCCGAAGTGGTGGGCGGGGTCCAGGTGGTGCCGGGCGTGGAAGGTGGTGGTGGCCACGGCGCGCAGGCCGGGCCAGCGCACCCAGCCATCCGGGAAGGGCTCCACGCCCAGGTGTCCCAGCACTCCCCAGAGGGTGTTGAAGACGAGGTAGAGGAGCATGGCGGCCCACGAGGCCTCGTAGGCCATACACACCGCGAGCCACAGGGCACCGAAGCCCAGCACTTCCAGAGGGCTGAGCACGAAGAGGGTGAGGGGCCGGGCGCGCTCGTAGCGGTGGTGGGGCGCGTGCAGCCAGCCGTAGAGCAGCGGCAGGTGCGCGGTGCGGTGCAGCAGGTACATGCCCAGGTCCATCACCCCCACCAGCACCAGCACGTCCACCAGCACGTGTGGGCCCCCATCGAGCCGGAAGCGGATGAGCCCCTCGCGCCACAGTAGCAGGCCGGCGAAGGTCACCACCGAGTTGAGCACGACGCACACGGCGGCGAGCACCCACTCCTCCCGCTGGAGCGCGGGCGCCTCGGGGGCCACGCGGCGGTGGGCGAAGCGCCGGCGCAGCCACTCTCCCAGGGCCACGGCCACCCCCAGCACGAGCACGTTCTTGGCCAGGAAGACGAGGGCCGCCTGCCATAGCGGCACGGTGCGCAGCCAGTCGATGACCGGGTCCATGTGAAGTGTTCCTTCCGCTCCGGCGCGTCCGGTGCTTGCATCCGCGAGCATGACAGACCGTGAGCAGCGCCGCACCGGCACCCGGGAATTCGACCTCGTCCTCTTCGGAGCCACCGGCTTCACCGGACGCCTCGTGGCCGAGTACCTCGTGAAGAAGCGCCCCGCGCTCCGCTGGGCCCTCGCCGGCCGGAGCCTCGGCAAGCTCGAGCGCGTGCGCGACGAGCTCTCCGCCCTGGAGCCCTCCGCGAAGGGGCTCCCCCTCGTGGCGGCGGACAGCATGGACCGGGCCGCCATGGACGGGCTCGCGCGGCGCACGCGCGTCGTGTGCACCACCGTGGGCCCCTATGCCCTCTATGGGAGCGCCCTGCTCGGCGCGTGCGCGGAGCAGGGCACCGACTATTGCGACCTGACCGGCGAGCCGCACTGGGTCCGGGAGATGATCGACGCCCACCAGGCCCGCGCCGCCGAGACGGGGGCGCGCATCGTCCCCTCGTGCGGCTTCGACTCCATCCCGTCGGACCTCGGGGTGCTGCTGCTCCACGAGCAGCTCGCCGCGCGGGGCGGGCGGCTGGCCGAGGCCCACTACCGGGTGCGGCGGATGAAGGGCGGCGCGAGCGGTGGAACGATCGCCAGCGGGCTCCACATGGCGGAGCGGATGAGTGACCCCCAGGTGCGCCGGGTGCTCGACGACCCCTATTCGCTCAACCCGGAGGGCGCGCCCGGAGTCGCCGGACAGGAGGACTGGCTGCGCCCCCGGCGGGACGCGGAGACGGGGCGGTGGCTGGCGCCGTTCTTCATGGCGGCGGTGAACACGCGCGTGGTGCGGCGGAGCAACGCGCTGCTCGGCTACGCCTATGGGCGCGAGTTCCGGTACGACGAGGCGGTGGACGTGGGGCGGGGCCTCGCGGGAATGGCCCGGGCGGCGGCGACGAGCGCGGGCATGGCGCTGTCCGGAGCCGTGGCGTTCGCGCCCGTGCGGAAGCTGGCCCAGCGCTTCCTGCCCGCACCGGGCGAGGGGCCGAGCCGCGAGGAGCGGGAGAGTGGCTCCTTCGACATCGAGCTACTCGGGGTGGGCACGGCCGGGGAACGGGTGCGCGCGCGTGTCGGGGCGACGCAGGACCCGGGCTACGGCGCGACATCGTGGATGCTGGGCGAGTCCGCGCTGTGCCTCGCCGAGGACGCGCTGCCACAGCGTGGCGGACTGCTCACCCCCGCCTCGTGCATGGGGATGAAGCTCGTCGAGCGGCTGCGCGCGGCGGGCATGACGTTCCAGGCCGAGGCGGTGCGCGGGTAGGGGGCGGCGAGGAGGAGAAAGTGCTCCCCCTCGCCGCGGACCCGGGACTTTCAGTGCCGGGCGGGGGTCCGGCTCACTGCACGGCGATGACGAGGTCGTCCACGTCGTTGTAGCCGCCGGAGGTGCAGGGGCTCGCGGAGCCACCGTAGCGGAACTGGCCGCGGATGACCTGCGTGGTGCCAGCGGGCAGCACGTAGGTGGCCGAGAGTGTCTGCGCCCCGTTGGCGGAGGGCGCCAGCGTGGCCACGTGCGTCCACACCGGCGAGGACGCGTTCGGCGCGGCGTAGAGGTCCAGCCAGTCCGACGAGGCGCCCCACACCCAGACGCGGGCCTGGAGGGTGACCGTCTTGCCCGCCGCGAGGGTGCTCCCGTCCTGGGTGAAGACGCGCAGCCCATCCAGTGACTCGTCGCCGTGGTAGCTGCCGGACGTGCCATCGGTGCACGAGCCATTCACCGCGTTGGGTTGGTTGGGCTCGGGGCCCAGGTGGGCGCGGCCATTGAGCAGGGTGCCCGAGTCGCACGAGGTGGCCGGAGTCGCGCAGCGCGGTGCGCGCAGGGCCGCGTCATAGACGGCCGTCCCGGGAGGAACGGGGTTGTCCACGGTGACGCTCACCGCGGTGCTGGTGCCCACGTTGCCGGCCGCGTCGTACGCCTTGCTGCTCAACGAAGCGGTGCCATTGCCCACCCCGGTGGTGTTCCAGCTCACCTGGAAGGGCGCCGTGGTGCTCTGCCCGATGAGGGTGGTGCCCACGTAGAAGGCGACGCGGACGACGCCGACGTTGTCGGAGGCCTCGGCCGTGAGGCTCACGGTGCCCGTCAGCGTCGCTCCACTCGCGGGGGAGGTGAGCTGGGTGAGGGGCGCCACCTTGTCGTTGTCCAGCACCACGCTCACCGAGGACGGCGCACTGGTGTTGCCCGCCGCGTCGCGGGCGATGGCGCGCACCACGTGGTTGCCGTTGGCCAGCGCATTCGTGTTCCACGACACGCTGAAGGGGGCCGAGCTGTCACGCGCCAGCAGGGAGCCGTCCACCTCGAAGTCCACCGAGGCCACGCCCACGTTGTCCGAGGCGCTGGCGCTGAGCGTCACGGTGCCGCGCAGCACGGCGCCCGGGGCCGGCTCGGTGAGGGTGACGGTGGGGGCCACCGAGTCGTTGTCCACGGTGACCTGCACCGGGGTGGCGGTGCCGGTGTTGCCCGCGGCATCCAGCGCGCGCGCGCCCAGCTGGTGCGTTCCATTGGGAGCCGAGAGGCTGTTCCAGCTCCACTCGTACGGGGAGGTGCTGTCACTGCCGAGCAGCTGGGTGCCATCATAGAAGTCCACCCGCGCCACCCCGTAGGCGTCCGAGGCAGTGGCCCGGAGCACGGTGGTACCGCGCACCACGGCGCCGCTGGTGGGCGCGGTCAGGGAGACGGCCGGCGCCACGGTGTCGGGGGCCACGCTCACCCGGAAGACCAGGTCGTCGTGGTCGGTCCAGCCCGCGCCGACGACGCAGGCACTCGAGCTGCCGCCATGGCGCAGCACGCCTCGCACCGCCTGCACCTCGCCGAGCGGGAGCGTGAAGGCGCTGGTGACGAGCGTCTGCGCGCTCGAGCCGGACACGTAGTGACTGGTGACGTACTGCCAGCTCGGGTTGTCGGCGTTCGCCGCGACGTACACCTCCAGGTAGATGTTGGAGACGGTGAAGTTGAAGGCCCATACGGTGGCCTCCACGCGCGCTTTCTTGCCGGCCTCCAGCGCGGAGCCATCGTCCGAGTACACCCGGAGCCGGTCGATGGACGGGCTCTCATGGTAGGTGCCGCCCGAGTCGTCCGCGCAGGAGCCGCGCAGGGTGTTGGGCGCGTTGAGCTCGGGGCCCAGGGAGCCACGGCCGTTGAGCAGTGTCCCGGAGCTGCAGCTCGAGCCGTAGCTCGTGCAAGCGGGCGTCTTGCGGACGCTGTCGTAGGTGGCCGTCCACGCGGTGGCCGGGACGGTGCACACGTTGCTCTGGCAGGTCAGGCCGCCACTGCACGTGCCGCACTGGAGCGTCGTGCCGCAGCCGTCCGGGAACGCGCCGCAGTTCTTTCCGGCCGCGGCACAGGTGGTGGGCACGCACGTGCCGCCTGGCGTGTAGACCTCGGCCCCGGTGCTGATGCTCGAGCCCACCACGAGGACACGATCTCCGGACAGGACGTCCGCGGTGAAGAATCCCTGCGCGACGGACAGCGGGTACTCCAGGCTCCAGGTGCCGGTGGCCGCGCTCCAGCGCTCGACGGTGGAGGTGTCGCCCTCGCTGTTGCCGCCCCCCAGCACGAGCACATCCCCGGTGGAGAGCAGGGCCAGGCCCGGCCGGTGGCGCGCCACGCCCAGGGTCCCCGTGAGGCTCCAGGTGCCCGTGGCCGGGTCATACAGCTCCGCGCTGGCCCGGAAGCCGCCGGAGATGATGCCGCCCACCTTCAACACCTTGCCGTCGGGCAGGCGGATGGCCGGCGCGTGTCCCCGCGACTGCTGGAGTGCTCCGGTGAAGCTCCAGGTGCCGGTGGCGGGGTCGTACAGCTCGGTCGTCGTGCCGCTGCCCACGTTGCCCGCCACGAGGACGCGCCCGTCCGCCAGTGCCGTGGCCGTGTGCGACACCCGCGTCTGGAGCATGGAGGCTCCCGTGCTCCAGGTGCCCGTGGCCGGGTTGTAGAGCAACGTGCTGTTGAGGTTCGCTCCCACGGCGCTCACGCCTCCAGTCACGAGGACGCGCCCATCGGGCAGCAACGTGGCCGTGTGGCCGGTCCGGGCGGAGGGCAGGCTGGCCGTCGCGCTCCAGGTGCCGGTGGCGGGGTTGTAGAGCTCCGCGCTGGCGAGGACCTCGGTGGCGCTCTCTCCGCCCACCACGAGGACGCGGCCGTCGGCCAGGCGCGTCGCGGTGAAGTCATCGCGCCCGGTGAGCATGTTCCCGGTGGAAACCCATCCGTTGGTCGCGGGGTTGTACAGCTCGGCGGACGGGGTATGGCCGGAGCCGTTGTATCCCCCCATCACCAGGATACGCCCATCCGTGAGCGGTACGGACCGGTGCCCCAGGCGCTTCACGGCCATGTTTCCCGTCGGCGCGGTGAGCGGCTGCCCGGCCTGCCCCGGCTCCTGCGAATCCACCTGCGATTCGACGGCCGTCGAGCCACACCCGGCGGCGATCGCCAGGGCCCAACCGGCCACCATCCAGCTTCTCCACTGTCTCATCAGGAATCCCCCTCGGTGATTGGGTCCAGGCACTCGCGCCTGGACCTGGAAGAACGGCTGTCGCGGGACAGGCCACCGCCAGGCTTCGCGGTGTCGGCCGCTCCCGGGCAGCGCACGAGGGACGCCTTATCGGTTGGAGGTCTGACAGTGCGATGAGCGCGTGAGGGCTCCTCGCAAGGCCTTCCGGAGCGGCCATTCCTCGCCACCGACATATGGGTGGGGTCCTGGACACCGGTATGTCGGTGAGAGGTGGCAGCCTCCTGCCAGTGGGTCCACCGAAATCCCGGTGTGCCGGAATGCCGCGGTGGAGGTAACGCAGTGGGCTCGGCGACCACCGCGGTCCGGTGAGGCCCGGGTCACGCTCCGGCGTGGCTCCTGAGTCTCAGGAGGATGTCGCGAGCCCTCGTCCAGAGAATGGAGCCGCCCTCCTGGGGTTCCAGGACGTGGGTGGCGTGGGGCAGGCGCGTGGCGAGGGTGGCGCCGAAGTCGGGCGAGTGCACCGTGCTGGTGTCCGCGCCGCCGTACCAGAGGTCCACCGGGACGGGGATGCGTTCGGGCTCCACCAGCCACGGGCCCAAGGCGTTGACGAGATCCCTCGCGTACCCCTGGGCGCCTTGGGAGAATCCCTCCCGCAGGGCCCGTTGGTACGCCGAGCCGAAGGGCTCACCGAGGTAGAGCGTCCGGTCGCGCTCGCCACTCATGCCGAGGATGAGCTGCCACAGGCCGTCCATCGTGGCCATGCGCGCGAAGGACTGCTCGAAGCCCGAGGGGTCCTGCCGGGCGGCGCGGACCATCGCGGCCACGTCGGGGTGCAGGAGCGGCGCGAGGGAGGGCCAGGCGAGATCATCCTGCCCGGAGACGATCGCCACGGCCTTCACGAGGCCGCTGCCCGCGAGCGCCAGCGCGAACGGCGCGCCCTGGGAGAAACCAACGGCGGTGACGTCGCGCAGGGAGTGCGCGGCGAGGAGCTGGCGCACGTCGTCCACCCAGGAGGCGAAGGTCTTCTGGGGATGCGGGCTGGACGCGCCGAGGCCGGGCCGGTCGATGGCGAGCAGCCGCATGCCGAGGTCCGCGAGCTCGTCCGCGCCGAAGCCGAGCGAGCCGCTCATCGCGGCGCCGGTGCAGAACAGGACGGGGAGGCCGTTGGCGGGTCCCCACTCGGACCACGCGAGCGTGCGGCCATCGGTCAGCCGCAGGGTTGTCTGTCTTTCGGGAGGCGTCACACCCACGTTCATGCGGGGGGATGATACCGGCGGCCCCCCGGCACGGAGTGCGCGAAAGAGGGTCAGGTCCGCACGTCCGCCCGCGGGATGGCCTCCTCCCGTTCCCCCGCCAGCAGCTCCTGGAGTTCCCGGCTGAAGCTCTCCAGGTCCCCCCGACGCCTCATTCCCCGCCTCCCAGCACCGACGCCACCGAGCGGCCCTCCTGGCTGCCGCTGCTGGGCGTGGCCGCGCTGGTGGGCCTGCTGTGCGTCGGGCTGACGCGCTGGTGGGCGCCGTTCGGCTGGTGGGCGTGGGGCTCGCGCCTGGTGCTGCTGGCGGTGGCCTCGGTGCCGCACCTCATCAGCATCTACCGCTCCAACGAGCTGCTCAACGCCCTCTTCGTCGAGCCCGGCGAGTGCCCCGGCCCGGACCTGCCCAAGCGCTACGCCCAATCCTGGCGTTGCCTCCGGGCCCAGGCCTGCTCCCACCCCTCGCCGCTGCTGCACGCCTACCGCATGGCGCCCGGCACGGACATGCCGAAGCGGGCGCTGTTCTACCCGGCCCTGCTGGCGCTCGGGTGCCTGGGGTTGCGGCGCGCGCGCCTCAGTCGAACTTGTAGCCCTTGGGCACCACGACGATGCCGTTGTCCGTGACGGTGAAGCCGCGCGCCTTGTCGGCCGCCGGGTCGTAGCCAATCTTCGTGTTGGGCGGCACGCGCACGTCCTTGTCGATGATGGCGTTCTTCACCTTGGCGTGCCGGCCGATGTCCACCTCGTCGAAGAGCACGGAGCGCTCCACCAGCGAGTAGGAATTCACCCGCACCCGGCGGAAGAGGATGCTCTCGCGCACCGTGCCGCCCGAGATGATGCAGCCGCCGGCCACCATGGAGTTGAGCGCGCGGCCCATGCGCTCGCCCGACTCGTGGACGAACTTGGCCGGGGGGCTGTACTCGACGGCCGTGCGCAGCGGCCAGTCCGGGTTGAAGACGTCGAACTCCGGGTCCACCGACACCAGGTCCATCGAGGCCTCGTGGTAGGCCTCGATCGTCCCCACGTCGCGCCAGTACGTGTTGGCGCGCGTCTGCCCGGGGATGGGGTTGGAGTGAAAGTCATACGCGTGGATGTGGTAGCCATCGCGCAGCGCGCGCGGCAGCACGTCCTTGCCGAAGTCGTGTTGCGAGCCCTCGGTGCGCGCGTCCACCTCCAGTAGCTCGCTGAGCACGCGGCGGCTGAAGATGTAGTTGCCCATGCTGCACAGGGCCATCCCCGGCTTGCCCGGCATGGCCTTGGGCTCCTTGGGCTTCTCCTGGAACTCGGTGACGCGGCCGCGATCGTCCACCTGCATGACGCCGAAGCGCGAGGCCTCCGCCAGCGCCGTGGGGTAGGCCGCGATGGTGATGTCGGCGCGGTGGGCCTCGTGCTGCTCCAGCATGTGCGCCACGTTCATCTTGTAGATGTGGTCGCCGGAGAAGATGGCCACGTTGTCGGCGCGGTAGTTCTCCACCAGGTGCATGTTCTGGTAGATGGCGTCGGCCGTGCCGCGGTACCACACGTTGCCCAGCTCCTCGTAGAGGTACATCTGCGCCGGGGCGAGCGTGATGAAGTAGTCGGCCAGCAGGCCCGAGCCGAAGCGCCAGCCGCGCTGGATGTGCTCGGTGAGCGACTGGGCCTTGAACTGCGTCAGCACGTAGGTGGCGTAGACGCCAGAGTTGAGGAAGTTGCTGAGGGCGAAGTCGATGATGCGGAACTTGGACCCGAACGGGACGGCCGGCTTGGAGCGCCTGGACGTCAAGGGAGCCAGGCGTGTGCCCTGACCCCCCGCGAGAATCATCCCGAGGACGCGCTTGCGATTGTTCATGTGATGGAGAACCCCCTGCCGCGCCCAGTATAGGGAGCTTTTCGGGAAAGGCTCGGTTTCGGACGAAGCGGCACGGAAGGGCGGCGCGCGCACCCACGCGGGGTGCGAGACGCCGCGCGGCGATGTTGAGAACCCAACCCTTGCACCGCGCACAAGCCAGTGCAGGCCGGTTGCTTGGAGCTTCATCGACATGACAGTCAAGGCGCGGCAAGGGTTTTGACGCGCCGCCCCGATGAGCGGCCAGCCCGGGAGGCGCTCCCTGCAGGGCGGCCCCGGGCACCCCACGTTCCCGGCCAACAACGGCTGATTCGAGGGGGAGACACCACCATGACTCGGAACAAGTTCATTCTGGCCGGCCTCATCGCTGGCGCCATGGCGTTCGGGACGGCGTGCAAGTCGGACAAGGCGGCGGAGATGCCGCCATCGGATCCACCCGCGGAAACCACCACTCCGCCCGCGGACCAGGGAGGTACCACCACGCCCGCGCCGGGAGGCACGGGAGGCGCCGGTGACATGGGCGGCGGAGACCTCGGAGAGCCCCTGCCCGATACGGGCGCCACGATGCCCAAGGACTACGGCGGCTCGGGCACCATGAACCCGGAGAACCCGGGGACGGGTGGCTCCGGCGACATCATCCAGGACGATGTCATCCAGGATGACGCCACGGCTCCGATGGATGACTCCGGCCTGCAGGGCGACGAGGGCGCGGGTGGCTCCGGCCTGGAGGACGACATGGGCACGGGTGGCACGGGCACCACGGACACGGGCACCATGGACACGGGCACCGCGCAGACGCAGGACAAGGACACCAAGGCGAAGGACAAGGCCAAGACGAAGGCGAAGACCAAGGCCAAGGACAAGAGCGGCACGGAGGGTACGGGTGGCACGGGCGGCTCGGGCCTCGAGGACGACCAGCGCTTCGAGGGGGACAGCTTCCCGAGCGACAGTGAGCGGGTGAACGAGCCCGCGGCTGCGCCGCCCGCGGGTGCTCCGGTTCCGACCCCGTAACGCGCCGCGTGCTCGGTCCGAGCGGCGTGAACGAGGCAACATCGGAACAAACAAGTGCATGGGACGGGGCCACGCGGCGGTAGATTCGCCGCGTGGCCCATCCTCTTGCTGGCAAGCTCCCCCCCGACTCCCTCCTCATCAACCCCGAGACGCTGCGCTCCCAGTACTATTCGGAGCGTCCGGACGTGAACGTGGCCGAGCAGCGCGTGGCCTTCGGCACCTCCGGCCACCGTGGCTCGGCCGCGCGCCGCGCCTTCAACGAGGCGCACATCCTCGCGGTGACGCAGGCCATCTGTGAGTACCGCAAGAAGGAGGGCATCGACGGTCCGCTCTTCCTTGGCATGGACACGCATGCGCTGTCCGAGCCCGCCCAGCGCTCGGCGCTCGAGGTGCTCGCCGCCCACGGCGTCCAGGTGCGCTTCACCGACGAGGCGACGCCCACGCCGGTCATCTCGCACGCCATCCTCACCTACAACCGCGGGCGCACGCAGGGGCTGGCCGATGGCATCGTCATCACGCCCTCGCACAACCCGCCCGACGACGGGGGCATCAAGTACAACCCGCCCAACGGCGGCCCCGCCGACACCGGCATCACCGGCCAGGTCGAGAAGCGCGCCAATGAGCTGCTCGGCGCGGGCAACGCGGGGGTACAGCGCATTCCCTACGAGCGCGCCCGCACCGCCTCCACCGTGAAGACGTATGACTTCATCACCCCGTATGTCGAGGACCTCGGCAACGTGGTGGACCTGGAAGTGGTGCGCGGGGCGAAGCTGTCCATCGGCGCGGATCCGCTGGGCGGCTCCAACCTCGCCTACTGGGAGCCCATCGCCGCGCGCTATGGCCTGTCCATCCAGGTGGTGAACAAGTCGGTGGACCCGACCTTCCGCTTCATGCGCGTGGACCACGACGGCAAGATTCGCATGGACTGCTCCTCGCCCTACGCCATGGCCGGCCTGGTCGAGCTCAAGGACCGCTACGACATCGCCTTCGGCAACGACACGGACTCGGACCGGCACGGCATCGTCACCCGCAGCGTGGGGCTGATGAATCCCAACCACTACCTGTCCGTGGCCATCAGCTACCTCTACCGCAACCGTCCGGACTGGAAGCCCGGCACGGGCGTGGGCAAGACGCTGGTGAGCAGCAGCATGATCGACCGCGTGGGCAAGGACCTCGGCCGCCGCGTCGTCGAGGTGCCCGTGGGCTTCAAGTGGTTCGTGGATGGGCTGCTCGATGGCTCGCTCGGCTTCGGCGGCGAAGAGAGCGCGGGCGCCTCGTTCCTGCGCCGGGATGGCACCGTCTGGTCCACCGACAAGGATGGCATCATCCTCGACTTGCTGGCGGCGGAGATTCTCGCGCGTACGGGCAAGGATCCGGGCGTGCACTACCAGGAGCTGACGCGGAAGTTCGGCGCGCCGCTCTACACGCGCATCGATCAGCCGGCCACGGCGGCGCAGAAGTCGGCGCTCAAGAAGCTGTCGCCGGAGGCGGTGCGCGCCACCACGCTCGCGGGCGAGCCCATCCTCCAGCGCCTCACGAAGGCGCCCGGCAACAACGCGGACATCGGCGGGCTCAAGGTGGTGACGGAGAACGGCTGGTTCGCCGCACGGCCCTCGGGCACCGAGGACGTGTACAAAATCTACGCGGAGAGCTTCCGCGACGCGAAGCACCTGGAGTCCATCGTCGAGGAGGCGCGCAAGATTGTCGGCGACGCCTTCGCGCGAGGCTGAGGGCAACCCTACTGGGCAAGGCCGTCCAGTACCTCGGAGAGCGCGGTGGCGTTCAGGGCGCGATCGAACCAGCGGTCCAGGGTCGCCCCATCCGTGCAGGAGAGGATGCGCCGCCGGGCCGCCTCGTCGACCTGCACGCCCCGCTTGGTGAGAATCCGGAGCACCGCCTCGGCACGCTCCTGGAGCCGGCCCTCTTCCCGCCCCTCTTCCCGGCCCCTGGCCAGACCTTTCTCGACTCCCCGCTCAATCATTTCCTCGGCCCAGCTGCCCATCAACTCCTCCGCTCGTTGCCCATCCACCAACGAATGTAACACCTGCCTCGCCGCCTTGTGGACGGCCTTGCCCCCCGTCCACAGCAGGTAACGGATGACCACCACCAGATGCTCGGCACCCTCGGGGCCCGCCTGCACCTGAGCGAAGAGCGTCACCCAGTCCGGCAGCTTCCGGGCCAGTTCCTCGCTGCGCCCATGGCGCAACACCAGCCAGGCCAGCCGGACCAGAGGTGGACCGGGGCGCGCTCCGAGTGCCTCTTCCCCCTCGGCCGTCAGGTCATCGAGCAGGTATTCGAAGCGCGGCACCAATGCCATCCACCGCTCCCGCTCCGCCTCTCCTTCTGGCAAGTCGAAGAGATCCTCCACCCGGCGCGGCGCCGTCCAGGCTCCGTCCGGCCCGTGGTACATGACGAGCGGGATGATGAGGGGCAGCTTCTCGCTCTTCGGGTGCTCCTGGCGCCAGCGCTCCACCTGGCGCACCACGTAGCGCAGCATGCGCAGTGCCATCCACCGGTCCACCGACGACTGGTGCTCCAGCAGCACGTACAGCAGCAGCGGCTGGCCCGAGCGCAGGCGCGCTGTGAAGAGCAGATCACTCTCGGTCTCGCGCAGCTCCGGGTCCACCACGGAGACGGGCTCTCGCCGCAAGGACGACCAGTCCACCTCGGAGACGACGTGCGCGGGCAATACGGCACGCAGCTCGGCAGCGGCCCGCTCGGGGTGGCCGAAGGTATAGCGGGCGAAGAGATCATGCAGTCCAGACATGGCCAGCCATGCCCAGAGCATTTCGCGGGCCAGGAGCGCCACGTGGGGAGCGGGCCGGCCGCGGACGTCCACCTCGGCCCCGGCCGTCCAACATGCGGGATGCGCCAACGAGGGCTGAATTCGAATACACCCGTATCTCCCGTGTAAGCGTTCACGCGTCTGGGTTGGTTGAGGGGTGAGCAGGGGCGAGATGACCGGAGAAGTGGTGGTGGACAGGGTGACGGCGGACGTGGTGTACCACCCATCGCGTGAGCGAGGTTGACCCCAGAGATGCACGTATCGCCCAGCTCGAAGGCGAGTTGGCCGAAGTGAAGCAGCAGTTGGCCAAGGCGCTGGCCACCATCGCCGAGCTGCGGGGCAAGGTGCTGGTGGTGGGCGGCTCCCACACGAGTGAAGCAGCGGAGCTGTACGATCCGGAGACGGGCACCTGGTCGTTGACGGGCGTCCTGCGCTTCGCCCGCTACGGCCATACAGCGACGTTGTTGCCCTCGGGCCAGGTGCTGGTGGTGGGCGGAACGCCCTGGGTGGGCACTGCGACCGTGGAGGTACGGGCGGACCTGTATGACCCGGACACGGGCGTGTGGACCGCGATGAGAGACACCGGCTCGCTGCGCGTGCGACACAGGGCGGTGCTGCTGCCCTCCGGGCAGGTGCTGGTGGTGGGCACCGCCTACGAGCGCTATGGCCCGGGGATGCTCTACACCCCCTGAGCCGCCATCACGGTGGGGCCGGTCCGGGAACGCTCGGGCCGGCCTTCCTCGCGGGGCTCAGAAACCTGGGAGCCGGGTGACGAGCAGGACCGCGCCGGCCAGCACCAGCAGCTCCCCATCGGAGACGACGTCACAGAGGAAGTGGATGTCTTCGGTGCGCTCCACCTGGCGCAGGTAGGCCCAGGCATACGGGCAGCTCAGCCCGAGGAGCGCGAAGCGTGGCGGTGCCCATCCGAGCAGGGGCACCGCCACCGTGAGCAGGGCCAGCAGCGCGTTGAGGCCATGGAGCAGGCGCAGGGTGCGTGCCCGTCCCAGCACGACGGGGAGGGTCCGCAGTCCATTGGCCCTGTCTCTCTTCACGGCCCGGCTGCATACGGGTCAGCCGTTGCTGCTCTACGTGCTGCTGGAGCACCAGTCGTCGGTGGACCGGTGGATGGCGCTGAGGATGCTGCGCTACGTGGTGCGCCAGGTGGAGCGCTGGCGTCAGGAACATCCGGAGAGCCAGGTGCTTCCGCTCATCATCCCGCTCGTCATGTACCACGGGCCGGACGGAGCCTGGACGGCGCCACGCCGGGTGGAGGAACTCTTCGATCTGCCGGAAGGAGCGGCGAAGCAGGAGCAATGGCGAGCGCTGGTGCCGCGTTTCGAATACCTGCTCGATGACCTGACGGCCGAGCGGGAAGAAGCGTTGCGAGCGCGCTCCGGACCGCCGCTGGCGCGGTTGGCCTGGCTGGTGCTGCGTTACGGACGGACTGGGGAACTGGCCCGGAAGCTGCCGGACTGGACGGCGCTCTTCGCGCAGGTACAGGCGGGCCCCGAAGGCGCCGAGCATCTGGTGGTCGTCATCCGTTACCTGGTGTGGACCGAGGGCAAGGCCGTCTACACAGCGGCGAGACGGGTGTTACATTCGTTGGTGGATGGGCAACGAGCGGAGGACTTGATGGGAACCTGGGCCGAGGAAATGATCGAGCAGGGACTCCAGAAGGGTTTGGAGAAGGGTCTGGCCAAGGGCAGGGAAGAAGGTCTGGCGGAGGGCCGGCTCCAAGGGCATGCCGAGTTGGTGCTCCGGATTCTCATCAGACGGGGCGTGCAGGTCGACGAGGCGTCCCGGCAGCACATCCTTTCCTGTACGGACGGGGCGACCTTGGACCGCTGGTTCGATCGGGCGTTGAACGCCACCACCCTGTCCGAAGTTCTGGACGGTCCGGCCCAGTAGCGCTGCCCATCCGGACGCGGGAGGCTCAACCTTCGCGGATGCGCTCGGGGTGGGTGTACACGTTGAAGCGCCCGTTGCGCACGAAGGTGGCGAGGGTGATTCCCGCGCGCTCGGCCAGGTCGATGGCGAGTGAGCTCGCGGCGGAGACGCTGGCCACGAAGGGGCACCGGGCCATGGCGGCCTTCTGGATGATCTCGAAGCTGACGCGCCCGCTCACCACGAGCACGGTGGGGCGCATCGCGGCCGGTTGCGAGGCCCGTGCCGAGCGCAACCCATGCTCGAGCAGCAGCGCGCCCACCACCTTGTCCACGGCGTTGTGACGGCCCACGTCCTCGAAGGCGGCGAGCACCGTGCCCCGCTCGTCGAGCGCGGCGGCGGCATGGACTCCACCGGTGCGGGCGAAGTTGGGCTGCACGGCGCGCAGGTGCCCGGTGGCCTGGGCGAGCACCGGGGCGGGAAGCTCCGGGCCCGGGGGCACGGGGCTGCACGTGGCCATCAAATCATCCACGCTGCGCCGGCCGCACACGCCACAGGCCGCGGTGGTCAGCGTGCCGCGCTTCGTGGCGCCCATGCGCTCCAGGTCGATGACGAGCCCGGGGGCGGGGGTCACCTCGACGATGTTGCCGTAGCCCTCCTCGCCGGGCCTGCCGCAGTGGGCGAGGCCTCCCAGGTCCTCGGCCGAGTGGATGAGGCCCTCGGCGAAGAGGAAGCCGGTGACGAGGTAGCGGTCCGCGCCCGGGGTGCGCATGGTGACGGCCACCGTGTCCCCGCTGATGCGGATGTCGAGCGGCTCCTCGAGGGCCACGCTGTCCGGCTCATCGGGCGCGAGCTGGCCGTCCGCGGTGTAGCGCCGCACGGGCCGCCGCGTGACGCCGGGGGGCAGGGGGGCCAAGTGTCTGTCCTCGCTCATCGCGACAGCACTCCGTCCCGCAGGCACTGATGGATGAAGGTGGCAAGGCCTTGCACCTCCTCCGGGCCAAAGCGTGTCATTCCCTCGGGCACCTCGGCCTCCCCCACCACCGCGAGCACGTCCCGCCGCTCCGCCGCGAGCAGTGGCCCCAGTCCCTCGCGCCAGACCTCCAGCTTGGGCAGGGGCCCCTGCTTCCACCCCTCGACGAGCACCAGGTCCACCGTGCCGGCGAAGCGCTCGAGCAGGGCCAGCACCTGCGCGGGAGGCTCGGGGAAGGTGAGCTGCACGCCGGCCGGGTTGGCGAAGGCGACGAAGGCGGCACCGGACTCCGCGTAGCGTGCGGTGTCACTGCCCTCGCGGTGCAGCGGGTGCGCGTCGGACGAGTGCTTCACCACGCCCACGCGCAGGCCCCGCTGGCGCAGCTCGGGCACCAGCCGCGTGAGGAGCGTCGTCTTCCCCGAGCCGGACCAGCCCACCACGGCGAGCGCGGGCGGTCGCATCACCGCTTCCCCACGGGGAGGAAGTGGGGCCGGTCGAAGCGCTCGAAGTCCACCTCGTCACCGGGGGCGAAGTCGGCGCGGCCCGGGGGGAGGATGGCGTAGCCCTCGGCGCCGATGTTCTGCAGGTGCTGCCCGGCGCCCTGCGAGCGGATGCGGGCCCACACCTGTCCGTCCTCGCGCGTCTCCAGGGTGCCGCTGACGAGGTAGGTGAAGCCGGCCTGCTTGTGGCGCCCCTCGTCGAGCCGGACGCGCACGCGCTGGCGCTCCTCGAGGACGCCCTGGTAGGCCAGCAGGAGGGGCCGGGCGAACTGGTCGAAGGCGACGGTGGCGGCGCCGGGGTTGCCGGGGAGCACGATGACGGTGCCGTCGAAGAGCCTCGCCACGGCCACGGGCTTGCCGGGCTTGAGGGCCACGCCATCCACGAGGAACGTGGCGCCCAGCTCCGCGAGGAGGCTCTTCACGCGGTCCTTGTCTCCCACGGAGGCGCCGCCGGTGGTGATGAGCACATCGGTGCCGCCGGCCAGACACCGCAGGGCCGCGCGCAACTCCTCATCCTCATCGCGGGCGCGCCGCTGCTCCACGACGTGGGCGCCGGCCTCGCGAGCCAGGGCGGCGACGAGGACGAGGTTGCTCTCGTACACCTGGTGGGGCAGCGCGGGAGCGCCGGGAGGGACGAGCTCGTCCCCGGTGGCGAGCACGGAGACGCGGGGCGGCGGACGCACGAGGACCTGGGGGTCGCCCATGGAGGCGAGCACGCCGAGCATGGAGGCCTCGATGCGCTGTCCGGCGCGCAGCAGGGGCGTGCCGGCGAGGATGTCTTCTCCGGTGGGGCGGATGTCCTTGCCGGGGGGAACGCCGACGCAGACATCGACGAGCCCCTCGGCGGGGACGACGGTGGCCTCCTGGCGGACGATGGCGTTGGCGCCCTCGGGGAGGGGAGCGCCGGTGAAGATGCGCGAGGCCTCGCCGGACTGGAGCGGGCGCGAGGGCAGGTGGCCGGCGTAGAGGGTGTCGACGACGCGCAGCCGGGCGGGACGGTCGCGGTTGGCGCCGGAGGTGTCCTCGGCGCGGACGGCATACCCATCCATGGCGGAGACGGGGCAGCCGGGCAGCGAGCGTGCGGCGACGATGTCCTGGGCGAGGAAGCGGCCGAGGGCCTCCAGGAGGGGGACGTGCACGGGGTGCGCGGGGAGGAGCGCGGAGAGGGCGGCCTGGCGGGCGGTGGCGAGCGGGGTGAGGGACATGGGTGGAGGCGTCGTCCGGGCTACTTGCGGAGAGCACAGCGCCTCGGTGTATCAGCGCAGAATTCCTGCTTTCCTCAGCAGGTCATCGAAGGTAACCGTAGCTTGATTGGCCTGGGCGCCATGGATGGGAACGACGACTCGCATCACCCTTTTGCCGCCCATGTTGAGTAGTGGAGCCAACGGGGGCGGACGAGGCGCGTGCCGGAACCCCACTGCGATGCCGATGACTTCATGGTTCGCATCAGGCAAGAAGTCGAGCGCGTCCTCTCCCGAGCGCCATTCGTCATGGTGCTCATCTCCGTGCGATCGAGCTCCTCCCGTGGCTCCGAAGGGATGGAAGTGCTCGATGCCTCCCCTGAGTTGTTCGAGCGCATGCTCCGCGGGCGGCGGCTTCTTGTCCTCCCGGGGTTTCATGCTCGATTTCAGCTCGACGAAGCAGACGAAGGTGCGAGTGCCAATCCGCCCCAGCACGACTCCATCCGGGTGGTTCTCTCCTTCAACCCATTTCGTCTCCTTGACCCCCTTCTGCTCGAGGTCGAGTTGATAGGCCGCGAGAGGTTCTCTGCTCGTGATGACGAGGGCCTGGTTCGATTTCGGCTCCCGTATCTCCACGGCATGACGTACGCCCTTGGGGAGTGGCCGGAACTGGCAGGAGGGAAGCTCCGAGAGGAGTTTCACGGCTCCTCCTGCTGGAGGGTCAGCGCTCCGATACGGTTCAAGCCAGCGGCCAGATCCTCGGACACCCAACCGAGCTCCCGCTCGTCGATGAATGCCGCTTCGACATCCACGAGTTGCCGAGGTGCTCCTCCAGTGAATGCATACACGGAGACATCCTGGGGCTTCAGCCGGACCTCTGGCTCGGGGACGCCCTCCTCGAGGGTATCGCCCAGTCGCGAGGCCTGCATGAAGTTGTTCAGGGCGTAGATGACGTTCAGGGAGTGGGTCGTCAGGACGACCCGGAAGCCCTCGTGGACGAGCATCGCGAGAATCCGCACCATCTCCACCTGGGCGCTGGGGTGGAGGTGGATTTCGGGCTCCTCGACGAAAATAGTAACCGACTGAGCCGCTTCTCCCTGCTCTCGGAGATCGAACAGCGCTTGGGCAATGTAGGGGAGGGGCCAGTTGGCACGCTGACCGGAGGACGCCATGTCGATGTCAAACTGCGCGCTTCTCTTTCCTGCCGAGAAGCGCCACTTCCATTGCTCGCCTCGTCGTTCGGCACGCCCACCCAGTGCATCTTGACCAATTTGTGCGATACGCCGAGCTACCTTTGATGCAGGTTTCCCTCCTCTCCAATGGGATGCCACGACGGATGCGTGCTCCAACCAGTCTTCAAATAGTGTGAAGGTGAGGGGCACTGAGAGTAGCTGCCCTCCAATGGCACTATGAAGCTGGGAGCTGACGATGCGCTCGGTGGGGATGAACAGCGCATGATGAGGAGGGCGTTGGGTGCCTCGTTCTCGCCCAGCTTCACGCAAGCGGTCGACGAAACTCCAAGTGGGTGACGGTGAGTAGATGAGGCGCTTGTTCTTGCTGGCTCGAAGCGTCAGCTTGGGACGTGTCTTGTCCTCTGGCCATTCGTAAGGAGCCGAACGCTCCCAGTCGATTTGGACCTTGGGATTGGCAAAGGCCGTGAAGTTCCGCTGGCTTGAGCGGAGTTGGTCGAGGATCCAACTGGTGATGTGCTGTGGATCCCACCCCTTTGCCCTTCGTTGAGTGCCTTCAATGAATGCAACGAGGAAGGGCAGTTCCTCGAAGAAGTAGAGCACCTGAGCGACCAGGGACTTACCTGTGCCCTGCTGACCAATGAAGACCGTAAAAGGTCTGATGTCGAGCGTGCACCGGGATACGGGTCCCAAAGCGCCGGACTTGATTCGGAGCACGTCCGTGTGGCGCGTGGATGGAGCGGCTCGCTTGGAGGAACGTGGCCTGGCCATGGGGGCTCCGATGGAGTGGACCCTCCTTTTCGCACATGGAGAGGTTGCCGCAACAACGCAACAAGTGGATGGGGGCGTAGCCTTCGTCACCGTACGAGCAGGGAGGCTCGGCATGAGTGAAAGGGAACGAAGCGGGCCGGAGTACCCGGACGTGACGCTGGCGGTCATCGCGGGAGGAAGGGGCGAGCGGCTGGGCGGGGTGGCGAAGGGCCTGCTGGAGGTGGAGGGCCGGCCGGTGCTGGCGCGGGTGCTGGAACTGGGGCGGCTGTGCGGGGACGTGCTGCTGGTGGCGAACGATGCGGCGCCCTACACGCGCTTCCACCTGCGGACGGTGGAGGACGTGGTGCGGGGGAGGGGCGCGCCGGGAGGGGTGCACGCGGCGCTGGTGGGGGCGAGGACGGAGTGGGTGCTGGCGGTGGCGTGCGACATGCCCTTCATCGCGGAGACGGCGGTGCGAGTGCTGCTGGGGGCGCGGGAGCCGGAGGTGGACGTGGTGTGCTTCACGGTGGAGGGCCGGGTGGAGCCGTTGCTGGCGCTGTACCGGAGGACGTTGGCGGACGGGTGGGGCGAAGCCCTGAGGACAGAGGAGCCCTCACTGAGGAGCTTGCTGTCCCGTGGCCGGACGAAGCTGCTCGCCGAGGATGCACTGAGAGCGGTGGACGCGGAGCTGCGCTCGGTGGTGAGCGTGAACACGCCGGAGGACCTGGGGCGCCACCGGGCCTCGCTCCCCATTCCTCCCAAATGAGCAACCCTCAAAGCAATCACCCCGCGAACAACCACCCCTGAGCAATCACCCCGCGAACAACCACCCCTCTCCCACCGGGAGAGGGACGGGGTGAGGGTATTCGCCCCCCGGGTTGCATCCACCCGAGGCCCCGCTCCGCCTGGCCGTGCACCGGGCCAACACGCGGCGCGAGCCGGAAAAGAGGGGCTCCCCGAGAGGAGCAGGGGTGGTTACCGGAGGCGGCGAGGTGCACCCTCTATAAGGAGGGGAACAGGGGGTGCGCCATGTCGACGAAGAGTTCTCACGTCACGATCAACCATGAGGAGATCCGCCAGTGGGCGGAGCTGCGCTGTGGGCGGCCCTCGATGGTGACGGGGACGGGGGAGAAGGGCCATGCGGGCATCCTGCGGATCGACTTCCCGGGCTACGGGGGGCGGGGGACGCTGGAGCCCATCAGCTGGGAGGAGTTCTTCGAGAAGTTCGAGGAGAACAAGCTGGCGCTCGTGTACTCGGCGCATGCGCACGGGCACCGGAGCAACTTCAACAAGCTCATCGCGCGCGAGACGGTGGACCTGAAGACGGGTGACAAGGTCGGCCCCTCGCGCCATCGCCGCAAGCAGGCGGAAGCCGCGGCGAAGCCGTCCTCCACGCGGCGCCGCCCGGCCCGGAGTGCCCCGGCGGCGAGTGGTGAGCGCCGGGCGCCTCGGAGCGCGGCGGCGCGGACGGCCCACACGCCGGCGGGTCCGAGCGAGCGCACCCCAGGGCGCGGGTCTCCCGTGGGACGCGGCACGCAGCGGGGCGGGGCGAGGCAGAACCCCGAGCGGCGGGGCACCAGCCGGGGTGGCGGCTCCCGCGGCAGGTGAGGCCCGGGAGGTACTCCCCGCCTCAGCGTCTCCACTCCAGGTATGTAAATTCAGTGACTCTTTAAAATTACACAGCCGGAAAGGTCCGCAACTCAGGTAACGTGCGTTCTCACCCAGGCTCCGTTCCGGGTGGAACGGGCGAGGGGGGTGCGGCCTCTATGAGTCGATTGAAGGACAAGGTGGCCCTCGTGACGGGGGCGGCTTCGGGAATCGGGCGGGCCACGGCGAAGCTGTTCGGCCAGGAGGGCGCGCGTGTGGTGGTCACGGACATCTCGCCGGCGGGCGAGCAGGTGGCGCAGGAGATTCGCGCGGCGGGAGGGCTGGCCTTCTTCGTGGTGCACGACGTCACGGACGAGGTGACGTGGCAGAAGGTGATGGCGCGCACGGTGGACGTGTATGGCCGGCTGGACGTGCTGGTGAACAACGCGGGCATCGCCATGTCGCGCTCGGTGGCGGAGATGTCCATGGCCGAGTGGCGCGAGCAGATGGCGGTGAACCTGGACGCCGTCTTCCTGGGCACCAAGTACGCGGTGCGCACCATGCGCCTGGGCAAGCGCGGGGGCTCCATCATCAACGTGTCCTCGGTGTCGGGGCTGGTGGGCAGTCCCGGGACGGCGGCCTACTCGGCGAGCAAGGGAGGGGTGCGCATGCTCACCAAGGCGGTGGCCATGGAGTGCGCGCCCGAGAGCATCCGGGTCAACGCGGTGTTCCCGGGCGGGGTGCGCACGCCCATCTGGCAGAACGCGGACTGGTGGGACGGCTTCGTGCAGCAGGTGGGCAGCGAGGACGAGGCGTGGAAGAAGCTCGAGGGCGCCTCGCCGCTGGGCCGCATGGCCGAGCCCGAGGACATCGCCGAGGCCATCCTCTACCTGGCCTCGGACGCCTCGCGCTACGTCACCGGCACCGACCTGGTGGTGGACGGCGGCTACACCGCGCGCTAGTTGCGGCCCCACTGCCGGGGACGGGTGAAGCGGAAGAAGCCGCTCTGCTCCTCCTCGGCGATCGTCTGGGCCTCGTCGGAGAAGTAGCGCGCGCGCAGCTCCGTCAGCCGCGCCTCCAGCTCCGGCCCCGAGTACTGCTGGGCCAGGGCCTCGCGCTCGGACATGTACTGCGAGCCCACTTCCCAGCGCGTGTCGCGCGCCCGGTCCAGCTCTTCCCAGCGCCGCAGGGCCTCTTCGTCCAGACCCATCTCCTGGCGGAGGGTGCGCAGCTCCTGGGCACGCTGCGCGGCCGGCATGCTGCCCAGGTCCTTCTGCACCGAGCCCAGCTCCAGGAAGCGGTTCATCAGCTCCTGCTGGTGCGTCTGCACGTACACCTGGGCGCTCTCGCCATAGGCCTTCTCGAGGCCCTTCTTGTACTCCGCCATGCGCTCGCCGACGCTGGCGCCAGGCAGCGCGTCGATGGCCGTCAGCGCGTCGGAGACGGCGAGGTTGCGCAGCTCGGCGGCCCAGATCTTCTCGGCCACCTCCTTGCCGAAGAGCCGGTGGCGCTCCTCCCACATGGCCGTGCGCCGCTCGGCGGCCGGCTTGTCCTTGAGCTCGGCGTGGTGCTCCTTCACCCACTTCTCGTAGTCGAGCCGCTGGCGCAGCCGCAGGGCCAGCTCTTCGTACAGCTCGGGGAAGGCCTGCTGGAGGACGGCCAGCAGGTCCGCCTCCCAGCCGGCGGGGTTGAGCTTCTGGAAGTGGCGCATGAGCTCCTCGAGCATGCGCATCTGCGTGTGGGGGTCCCGGATGCGGGCGCCGTAGCGCGAGCGCAGGTAGGAGACGAGGTCCTTCTCCGGGCGCACCAACCCATCCTCACGCCCCTGCTCGCCGTCCACGAGGGGGCCCGGGGTCCTGTCCACGCGGACCTGGGCGCTGGGAGCCGCCGGGGCCGGGGTGCGCGCCGAGGCCGTCTCGGAGGAGGCGCCCGAACCGGGACGCGTCTTGAAGACGAGCACGGCGGAGCCGGCGAGGAGCAGGACGAATGCCAGCAGCAGCGGGGCCTTCCGTCGGTTCATGGGCGGCTTCATCTCGGGGTGGGGGGCGGAAGCTGGGGAGAAGGCTACCCCCGGAAGGCCCCCACGCGCGATGGGGGGGCCTCCGGGGGGGACAGCGGGTACGGCCGTGACTCAGTCGAAGTAGGCGATGTAGTCGATGATGGCCGCGTAGAACTCGGGCTCATCGAAGGTGTCGGGGCCCACGCCGACGACGTCCATGTGGTCCTGGGTGATGACGCTCGAGGTGGAGGTCATCTGCGAGGAGGCGCTGGGCGTGTTGATGTTGCCCATGTAGGGGACGGCGGTATCGGTGCCGATGTAGTCGAAGCCCGTCGAGTACTCGGTGTAGCGCAGGCGGTAGCCCATCTGCTGCGAGTTGATGCCCACCAGGCCGTCGTCATCGGACTCGTTGGCGTAGCCGTCGCCCTTGCCGGCGGCGCCGTCGTTGTCGCAGTCCTCCAGGCAGTAGCCGTCGCCGTCGATGTCGTAGATGTACTCGCTGAGCAGCCAGAGCGCGGGGTTCACGTTCATGCCGTTCTGCGCGGTGAGGAGCGAGACGTAGCGGGAGGCGTAGCGCGAGTCGATGGGGTTGTTGACGTTGAAGTTCTTGGCGCCGGTGGTGAGGCCGTCGGTGGAGCTGTAGTCGTTGTAGACGAGCTGCTTGGCGCCGGCGAAGGCGTCATTGCCCGACTTGTAGACGACGTCGCCGTAGAACTCGGCGAGGGCGGAGATGACGCTGGTGACGCCGGGCTTGAGGTCGAGGATGTACTTGGCCACGGGCGAGCCGCGGTGGGGCGAGGACACGCTGACGAGCACGCTCACCACGGTGTAGCCCTTGCGGGTGTAGAGCACCTTGGCGGCCTTGCGCGCGTCCAGGCCGCCCTGCGAGTGGCCGATGAGGTTCACGCGCGTGGCGCCCGTGCTGGCCATGTAGCCCTCGATGTCGTTGGCCAGGTCCAGGCCACGCACCTCGGAGTTCTGGAAGGGCTGCACCTGGCCCACGAACGTCTTCTGGCCGCTGTTGATGTCCTCGTTGCAGGGGTACTCGAAGGTGCCGCAGACATCGCCGACGAACATGCCGTAGTCGTCGCCCCAGTAGTCATAGCCGAGGATGTCGTCGAAGCCGGCCATGCCGTGGGCGAACACCACGGGGTAGGTCGTCTTCGCGGCGCCGGCGTGCGCCTGGGTGCCGAGCCCGAGCGCGCACAGCGCCATCAAAAGGGTGTGCAGCTTCTTCATGGGGACTCCTTGGGGTGTCCCTGCCGGGGGCCCCGGTCAGGGCAGTGGGGTGTAGCGGAAGGGGTTTTTCCAGCACGACGCGACAGCACTGGAGCCCGGGAGGAGCTTCGGGTGGCCTCCGGGTGACTGGCAACCCGAGCAATCCTCGCGCCAGACCCGCTGCGTCATCGCCGCGGGGACGACGCGTCGCGTCATGTAGGGGAAGTGGAGCATTGATGCTCCAGTCAATCGTGCACCCCGGGGAGTGGCAGGGGCTCTCGGAGGCTGGGAGTCCTGCAATGCCAGGGGGTTACACTGACGCACCCCCACTGTCCTGGAAGAGGACAGCGGATGACGTGGTTTCGGACAGCCCGGAGGAGGAAAACACAAACCCCCGCGCCTCGGGGGAGGGGCGGGGGCCGGGGGAGACTCGGGTTGGCGGGCGGGGCCCGGAGTTACGGCCGGTACTCCCAGTGCCAGGGCTCGGAGGGGACGGTGCGGACGAAGCCGAAGCGGCTCGCGTTGTTGGCCAGCCACTTATAGGTGGAGGTGCCGGTGCCGCCCACGTTGATGTCCACGGCGATTCCGCCCTGGTGGTTGGAATAGCCGGGCTTGGCGGCGAGGTTGCCAGTGCCGTTGAGGTACTTCTGATAGAGGGCGCGCTGCTCCTCCATGGTGCGGAAGGCGCTGTTGACGTGGAGGTTGATGCCCGCGGCCTTGGCGGCGGCGTGCATGCGGTTGAAGGCGGCCGCCGCGTCCGAGCGCATCTCCTTGCCACCGGCGATGGAGGACACGGTGATGTCCCGGGCCACGCCGTTGACGTAGCCCTTCACGGCGCGGCCGCCACCGGTGCCGGGGTTGGTGACGGGGCCGGACACGTTGATGCCGAGCTTGTTCCACGTCTTGGGGCCCACGACGCCATCGGCGGTGAGGCCGTGGGCGCGCTGGAAGGCCTTCACGGCGGCCTCGGTCTTGGGGCCGAAGGAGCCATCCGCGGCGCCGACGTTGAAGCCGAGCTGGTTGAGGCGGTTCTGCAGGGCGCGGACGGGCTCGCCACGGGCGCCCTCGCGCAGGGTGGGGCCGGAGCCGCCGGAGGAGGCGGGAGGAGTGTTGAGGGCGCTCCACGTCTTGGGGCCCACGATGCCATCGGCGGTGAGGCCCCGGGCCTGCTGGAAGGCCTTCACGGCGGCGAGCGTCTTGGGGCCGAAGTGCCCATCGGCGGCGCCGGGGTTGAAGCCCGCGGCCTTGAGCTTGTTCTGGAGGGTGGTCACCGCGGCGCCGCGCGAATCCAGGCGGAGCGTGGGCGGGGCGGCGAGGGCGGCGGAGGCGCGCGGGGCGAGAGCGGCGGAAGAGCGGGCGATGGCGACCATGACGGGGGGCTCTGGGTGCGAAGTGGGAAACCTGCTCCTATTTTCGTAGGTGCCGGGAAGAAGTTTCCTCACATGTGTCGATTGCGGGTGATCCTCGGGGTGGAGGAAAGCGCTGCCACCCGGGGCCGAGGGCCGGTACTCTGGAGGAGCGCGGGTTCCGGGAGGGGAACGTGGCGATCAGGATGAGACTCGACACGATGGCGGGGGAGACGTTCCTCCGGCTGGAGGATGGGGTGGTGCGGCAGGAGGACGGCCCGAGGCTGTCCCTGGTGACGCGTGGGGAGGAGCTCGCGCGGCTGCTGGAGGGGGCGATGGCGTGCTCCTTCTCGCACGAGGTGCCGGAGCGTCCGGAGGAGGGAGCGGTGGTGGAGCGCTTCCTGAGGGACTGCTCGGAGTACAGCGACGTGCACGGGCTGCCGGACTCGCTGCGCGAGGAGATGGAGGAGCACTTCGCGCAGCTCTTGGACGCGCTGTGGAAGCTGGACTGGCTGGTGTTCGGCGAGGCGCGGGAGACGACACTGGTGCCGGGGGAGGACCCGGTGCGAGGGCGAGCGGTGACGCTGTGCCTGGCGCGCTACGACAGCCCGTCGGTGCAGCTGGACGCGAAGCTGCGCCGGTACCTGGAGAACTTCAAGGAAGCGGTGGTGCGCATCGAGGGCCGCTCGGGCGGGAACGAGGGCGGAGCCGGCGGCTTCCTGCACTGACGCGCACGCCCTCTCCCTCTGGGAGAGGGCGGGGGTGAGGGTTGACTCAGTAGGGGCGCTCAGCTGCGGGTGTTGCGCGGCGGTTGGTGCCACGAGAGCTGCAGCACCCGCGCGAGCGGCCGGGCCTCGGCGCGGCGCTCGAGCAGCCGGGTGATGTGCGGCCTGGCTTGGAGACGCGACAGGGACAGCGCGCTCTGGCGGCGCGCGTTCTCTCGCAGGGGCTCGGCGCCGGCGAGCAGCAGCAGGCGGATGCAGTCCTCGTCTCCGCGGTGCGCCGCCAGCATCAACGGCGTGGTGCCCTCGTGGGTCTCCGCGTCCACGCGGGCGCCAGCGGTGAGCAGCAGTTGCACCAGCAGCGCGTGGCGGCGGTCCGCCGCGTAGTGCAGCGGGTGCCAGCCGAAGTCCTCGCGGTTCTCGAAGGGCAGGAAGGTGGAGCTGCGCGCCTCGACGTCCGCGCCGCGGCGCAGCAGCTCCTCGGCCAGGGCGGCGTGCCCCCCGAGGGTGGCGCAGGTGAGGGGCGTCTTGCCGTCGGTGCCTCCGTACTCGAGCGCCGCGTCCGCCTCGTCCAGCAGCCACACCATCATCGCGAGCTGGCCCGTGCCCACCGCGTGCCGCAGGGCCTCGCCGCGCTCGTCCGGGCCCGCCGCTTCCACCAGCAGGCGCGAGGCCTCCAGGTGTCCCCGCTCGGCGGCGAGCATCAGCGCGGTGGCGCCTCGCGAGTCCCGGGCCGCCGCGTCCGCGCCGCGCTCCAGCAGCCGTCGCAGCAGTGGCACGTGGCCGCTCCAGGCGGCCCACATCAGGGGCGTCATCCCCTGCGCATCCCCACGGGCGAGTGCCCGGGGCTCGGTGTCCAGCAGGGCCTCCACCGCGGAGGTGTCCCCGCGCCGGACGGCGTTGATGAGGTCGGTCATAGGCTCTCTCCCACCTGGTTGAAGGACCCGCCACGGCGGGGTTGCCGTCAGAAAGGCGGAGGCGGTGACACGAGCAGACACCGCCTCCGCCCCGGTACCGCGACGGCTACAGCCAGCACGCGTCGGGGCTGTCACCGGTGCGCGCGGTGAGGCCCTTGGAAAGCTTCTGGAACTCGTGCCAGGGCTCCCACTTGGAGGGGAAGTGCGTGGAGCCGTTCCACCAGTTGCGCAGGCCGAAGTTGCCCGAGCCGTCCGCGTGGTTGCGGTACGAGTACCAGAGCGCGTAGTCCACCACGCCCGAGTCCCCGAAGGACTCGGCGGAGATGCGCATGGCCTCGGCGACCTCGGCCTCGTTGCGCACGGAGTTGTCGGGCCCGGTCACCGAGCCACGGTCCTGGAAGCCGAACTCCGTCACGAAGAGGCGGTTGTTGGTGACGCCCGTGGCGGTGTTGAGCCGGCTCTGCACCGTCTGCAGCCCGGTGCGCAGCGTGTACTTGTACCCGGAGCTGTAGTTGCCGAAGCACGCCGAGCCGCCTCCGTTGTTGAGGCAGTTCCAGTCGTAGCTGTACGGGTTGTAGGGGTGGATGCCGAAGTAGTCCCAGGGCGGGTTGCCCTTGTAGGCGGTGAGCGCGCCCGAGTTGAACAGGCCCGTCCAGAAGGACTCGGTGGTGTACGTGTTGAGGATGCCGCCGGAGATGATGAGCTCGGGGCGGCCGGCGGCCTGCTTCCACTCCTTCACGCGGCGCACCGTCCAGGCGAAGGTGTTGGGCTCCACGCGGAAGGGCGTCCGGCCATCCGGGCAGCGCTCGGCGATGTTGGGCTCGTTCATCACCTCGATGGCGTCGGCGCGGGTGGACCAGCCGTTATAGGTGGTGTTGAAGACGTTGTACGTCCACCAGTTCACCTTGTTGGTGAGGTAGTCGTTGATGTACGCGTCCCGCGAGGCGCCGCTGTTGGGGTCTCCGCAGAACTGCGGGTGCGTGTAGAGCACGATGACCTTGAGGCCGTTGGCGTGCGCGTCGGCGACGATCTGCTGGTAGGTGGTGGAGGACACGCCGGGCCAGGCGGCCTCGATGCGGATCCACTTGGTGTTGAGCTGGCGCATCTCGCAGAAGAACTTCGAGCGCGAGGTGGCGTCGCTGAGCGGCTGGGCGCCCGCGTTGTAGATGCCGCCCGTCACCACGCCATAGCGGTTGGCGCCGAGGATGACGGGAGACTCGTGCGTGCCCGTGTCGGACGGGGCGGTGGGCTCGGACTCGAGGCCCCCACCGCAGGCGGCGAGCAGGGGCAGCAGGGCGAGGGCGCGCGGACCGCGGCGCTTCGCGGGAGCAGACGGGGGGAGCATGGAATTCCTTTCGGAGGGGAACGGCGGACAGGGGGGCCCGCCGCTCGGAGCTTATCCGGTAGTTTCTGGAATTCCAGGTTCAAGTCAACGCGCTGAATCTTCTGTCTGACAATGGGCGCTTGCGTGACGGACAGGCGGGGGGGCCGTCACGGAGCGTGGGGGGAGGTCAGGAGGCCTGGAGGTGCTTCACATAGAGGGACTCGAGGGACTGGAAGTAGCCGCGCTCCTCCCCCATGGCGGCGGCGAGCCGATCGGCGAGGGAGGCGACTTCCTGGTCCTCGCCCTCCTGGGGAGTGCGGGGGGCGCCATTCCACTGCTCGAGGGCCTTGGAGAGCTCGGCGAGGAGCAGGCGGCTGCCGGCGAAGAGGCGGCGGAGGACCTGGTTGACGGGGCGGGCGTCGAGCTCCTTGCAGGCGGCGTCGATGGCGGCGTGCACGCGGCGGGGGACGTCCTCGGTGGCGAGGGAGGTGGCGTCGAGGTCTCCGCGCTCCAGGGCGTGCTGGAGGAGGTAGCCGTGGTGGAGGGAGACGGAGGCCATGTCCACGCAGTCCTTCACCCAGAGGGCGGTGGCCATGCGCCGGTAGGCGTTGCGCCAGGTGAGGCGCAGGGAGAAGAGGGCGGTTTTGCTGAGGAACTGCTGGAGGCGGCTGCCCTCGCGCGGGTGGAGGCCGGCGAGCACGGTGACGGTCCGGTCCGGCGGGGAGAAGGATTTCTCGCGGAGGATGGTGCGCACCATGCCCTCGCGGACGCGGCGCAGGGCGTACTCGTCGAGGAAGGGGACGGGGATGAGGGGGGTGAGGCCGGAGGCGACGGCGTAGAGGGCCACGCGCCGCACCTGCGGGGAGACGGCGGAGGACTGGGGCTCGGAGCCAGATGTCTGGGAGGACATAGAAGGGACCGGCGGGAATGTTGGCACGGACGGGCGCACACCGTGAGCCCCACCGCGCTCCGGAGGGCCGCGAGCGTTACGCGATGGGCACCTTCCTCCGTGGATGTGGCTTGTCCTACATAGAGGGTCCACAAGACTGTCGTCGAGGGAAGCCATGCTTGCTCGCCTGTTGGGACCGCTCGTGCTGCTGGCCGCGACGGCCACCGTCGCCGCGCCGGTGACGCAGCCTCTGCGAATCTCCCAGTCCGTGCTCCAGATGACGGACACCTTCCGGGCCCAGATGCTGGCGATGCTCGCCAGGGGGGACCTCCAGGGCGCCATCGCGCTCTACCAGTTGGAGACGGGCCGGCAGACGCTTCCGAAGTGAGCATCTCCAAGGCGTTCCAGCAAATGGGCGGCAAGCCCGAGTTCATCCGGTTCACGTCACATGGCTCGAACTACATCGCCTTCGAGATGCGCGCGGGTGAGCCACGCAGCACGGTTCAGCTCTCCGACTTGAGCTTGCACGTCGCTGTACGTCTGCAGAACAAGCTCTACGATGCTTTCACCGGGCCACAGGGGCTGCCGGAGGACGAGTACATGCGCCGCCTCGTGACGGAAGAGGGAATGAAGATCACCTCCGCGGTGCTGAACAGTCTGGACGAGCTATGACCCGTGGCCCGGAAACTGTCGTCAAGGTCGTGCCGCTCCCCGAGGAGTGGCGTGGGCGTTTCGTCTCCCTCATTGATGTCCTGCTGCGCGTCCGGTCCGAGCATGCGCGCGGCAGGCCCCTGGGGGTCTTCTTCGGGGGAATGGAGACGACCCAGGCCGTGGCCGCTTTCGAGACCGGCTATAGGGCCTGCTGCCGGTACCAGGGCATGGAGGACCCCTGGTACGAGGCATTCACTGGCTGGCTCTTCAAACGGGAACTCTCCACGGAGGGCTGGCACACGAGGTACCTCGCCGAATGCGGGGGAGACCACCTGAAGGCCATTCAGCGCCACCTGGACACCGTGGCCGAGTTCGCCGCCCAGAACCCCGCGCCTCCTCCCGCGCCAGCCGAGGAGTGACTCCCGGCCGTGAGGCCCGTCACGCGCTGTTCACCTTGCCGCCGGAGCCGGGGCCCGGACGTCCGGAGGTGCCCAGTGCACGGCACACGGCGAGGTACTGCCTGTGCAGCTCCAGCGAGAGCGGGTCCAGGATGAGGGCCCGCTCATAGGCCTCGCGCGCGTGGGAGAGCAGCCCGGCCTGCTGGTGGGCCTGGGCGGTGGCGAGGTGCACGCGCAGCGGCCCCTGTGCATGCGGACGGCGGGCGAGGAAGTCGCGGCGCAGCTCCTCCAACTGGGGGGCGGTGAGCCCCGCGGCCAGACAGCGCGCCACCCCCTGGAAGTTGCCCCGCTCGGCGTCGTAGGCGGCCCGGCGCTGCGGATGGCTGAGCGTCTCGGAGGCCTTGCGCACCCGGTCCAGCACCGTCTCCACCTTGGCGCGCAGCGCGGGGGAGATGGGGCGCTCGCGCAGCCGCTCCAGCGCACTGCACGCCCGGCGCGCGCGCACCCGCAGCTCCTCGCAGCCCGTATCCGGTGGCAGCGCGAGGAAGGCGTAGAGGTCCTCCGTGCCGCGCTCGCGGTAGGGGGCGAGCACCTGCTCCACCTCGGCCTCGGCGGCCGGGTCCATGGGCGGACGCAGGGTGTTGAGCGGCTGTCCCAGCATCAGGTGCGCCACCGCCGCCTTGAAGGAGACGGACGGCTCGACGAACTGCACGCCGAAGCCGGCGGCCATGCCCCAGGCGCGCGCCTCCTCGAGTTGCACGTGCCGCACCACCTCGCACTCGCACGTGAGCTCCCCGTCCGGGTGCGCGAACGCCGCCACCACGCGGGAGAGCAGCGGGGGCAGGACCTGGTCGGTGCACAGGAACATGCCTCCGCGCGTCAGGTCCGTGCACGTGAGTTGCTCGGCCGCGGCGCCGGGCTGGGCCGTCACCAGGACGGGCACGGCGAGGGCGGGGCGCAGGGCGAAGGTGCCGGTGGGCGGAGGCGTGCGCGAGGGGCCGGCCGGCGAGCGCACCATGTCGAGCGCCACCTGGAGCGCGCTGCGCATCGTCGAGGCGCTCTGGAAACGGTCTCCGGGCTCCTTGGCGAGCGCGCGCAGGATGACGCTGGAGAGCGCGGGCGGCACACCGGGGCACAGCGCGGTGGGGGCGATGGGCTGCTTCGTCTGGTGGGCGAGCAGCAGCGCGGAGAGGGAGCGCTCGACGAAGGGCAGCCGGCCGGTGACGAGCTGGTAGGCGATGACGCCCAGGGCGTAGATGTCGGCGCGCCCGTCCAGGTCCTCTCCGCGCGACTGCTCCGGGGCCATGTACTCGGCCGAGCCGATGATGGCGCCCTCCTGGGTGTCGGTGCCGTGCTCCTCGTCGGTGTCGAGCAGCTTGGCGATACCGAAGTCGAGCACCTTGACGAAGGCGGGGCCGTGGCCGCGCTGCAGGAGGTAGAGGTTCTCGGGCTTGAGGTCGCGGTGGACGATGCCGCGCGCGTGCGTGGCCTGGAGCGCATCACACACCTGGGCGAGCAGCGCCACGGCGACCTCGGCGGGCACGGGCCCGCGGGCCAGCAGCGCGGAGAGCGGCTCGCCCTCGAGGTACTCCATGACGAGGTAGGGCCGGGGCGGCGCGGGGTTGATGTCGATGATGTTGACGATGTTCTCGTGGCCGATGAGGTTCACGGCGCGCGCTTCGGTGTAGAAGCGGCGCAGCACCTGGGGCGAGCCGGCGAGCCGTCCGTGCAGCACCTTGATGGCCACGCGGCTGCCGATGTCCACGTGCTCGCCGAGGTACACCGTGCCCATGCCGCCGTGGCCCAGCCTGCGGGTGAGCCGGAAGCTGCCGATGCACTGCCCCAGCAACGGATCCGCCCCGGGCTCGCGGCGGGGAACCGAGGGCTCGAGGGTCTCGCGCAGATCTGCGGACTTGTCTGGGCCTGCTTCGCTGGACATGGGACGGACGGCGCTGGAGGCGGAAGGTGATGGTCCCACGAAACTTTCCCCCCGGGACATTCCCCAACCTGGGTGAGGCGGTTTGGAAAAGCCATTGTCCCCTACCCCGCCGTGTAGGCGCAGCGAGGTGGGCTGTAATCATTCAGTCCGGATGGAGGTTTGTGCTCGCTACCAGACAGTGGAGCCGGGGGAGGAGGGAGGGGCGGCGTAAGGTGGCGGAGCACTCACACACGAACACGGGGGAAGCGGATGAAGGGACTCGCGGGCAAGGTGGCGCTGGTGACGGGGGGAAGCTCGGGGATCGGGCTGGCGGCGGCGAGGGAGTTGGGGAAGGGGGGAGCGAAGGTGGCGCTGGTGGGACGGGGGCGGGAGCGGGGCGAGGCGGCGGAGCGGGCGCTGCGGGAGGAGGGGGTGGAGGCGCTCTACGTGCAGGCGGACATGGGGCGAGGGGAGGACGTGAGGCGGATGGTGGAGGAGGTGCTGGGGAGGTGGGACCGGCTGGACGTGGCGGTGAACAACGCGGCGTTGGGGGACATGCTGCTGGCGCCGCTGACGGAGCTGCCGGAGGAGGAGTTCGATCGGGTGATGGGGGTGGACCTGAAGGGCGTGTGGCTGTGCCTGAAGTACGAGATACCGGCGATGTTGCGAGGGGGGCGTGGGGCGATCGTGAACGTGTCGTCGATCAACGGGCTGTCGGGGACGCCGATGGCGGCGGCGTACGCGGCGGCGAAGCACGGCATGCACGGCTTGAGCAAGACGGCGGCGATGGAGTTCGGGGGGAAGGGAGTGCGGGTGAACGTGGTGTGTCCGGGGGCGCACCGCACGCCGATGCTGGAGGGGATGTTCGAGAAGCTGTCGCCGGGGGAGCCGAGGAAGGCGGAGGAGCAGTACTACGTGCCGAGGATTCCGATGGGGCGCATTGGCGAGCCGGAGGAGTGCGGCAAGGCCATTGCGTGGCTGTTGTCGGAGGAGGCCTCGTACGTGAATGGCTGCGTGCTGACGGTGGACGGAGGAGTAATGGCGGGCCTGTAGACGAAATCACCCCGCGCCCTCTCTCTGTCCAACATCCCCTCTCCCCTCGGGAGAGGGACGGGGTGAGGGTGCCACGCATCCCAGGTTGAGCCCGAGGGTCTACCGTGTACCGGTCACGGCCCCACGAGGACACCGGGATTGAGAATCCCCTGGGGATCCAACGCGCCCTTCACGGCCTTCAAGGCGAGAGCGAAGGGCTCGGGCCGCTCGCGGTCGTACCAGGGGCGGTGGAGCCGCCCGACAGCATGATGGTGGGTGATGGTGCCGCCGTGCGTTGAGATGGCCTCGCTGGCGGCCTGCTTGATTTCCATCCACTGCTCCAGCTCACCCCCGCGCTTCGCCGGACCGAGGAACGTGTAATAGGGGGCGGGCCCGTCCGGGTAGACGTGGGTGAAGCGGCAGCTCACGAGCCCGCCGCCGCAGACACGCTCCAGTGTGCCGCGCACGGCCTCGAGGATGGCGCCGTGGAGCGAGTCGAACGTGTCCCACGTGCAGGCGGTTTCGAAGGTATCGGCGATGACGCCGAGGCTCACCATGACGTTCTGCAAGTACGGAGCCTCGATGAAGGCCGAGCGCCAGCTCTCCGCGGCACCACTGGCGCGCGGCGGTGCGCCGGACTCCTCGGAACGGTAGCGGGCGCCTTCGCGGCACTCGCCCCCATGGGAGGCGGAGATGGCGAGCGCGCGCTCCATCCAGGCATTCAGCGGATGGTCAGCGGACTCGAAGGCGAGCACGAGCACGCTGGAGCCATCCCCGGCGACGCCGTTCATGAAGGACTCCTGCGCATCGAGGAGCCGGCAGTTGGAAGGATGGAGTCCAGACTGCGACAGCTCCCGGACGGCGCGCACGGCGGCGTCGAACTCGGGGAAGTGGACGCTGGCGCTGGCGCGGAAGCGGGGCCGTGACTGGAGCCGGACCCAGGCCTCGGTGATGACACCGAGCGTGCCCTCGGAGCCGAGCACGAGCCTGTCCGGAGCGGGGCCGGCGCCCGAGGCGGGCAGACGGCGCGTCTCGTAGAGGCCGCGCGGGGTGAGCATGCGGGTGGACTGCACCAGGTCGTCGATGTGCGTGTAGAGCGTGGCGAAGTGGCCCCCGGCGCGCGTGGCGATCCACCCGCCGAGCGTGGAGAACTCGAAGGACTGGGGGAAGTGGCGCAGGGAGAAGCCGTGCGAGGCGAGCTGGGACTCGAGCACGGGCCCGGTGGCACCCGCCTGGATGCGCGCCGAGCGCGAGATGGGGTCCACCTCGAGGACACGGTCCAGGCGGCGCAGGTCCAGGGACACGGCGCCGCGGAAGCCATTGCCGATGGCGGCCTCGACCCCGCGCACGACGCTGGTGCCGCCGCCGAAGGGGATGAGGGCCACACGCTGGTCGCCACACCAGTCCATCACGGCGCGCACGTCCTCCTCGGAGCGGGGGCGGGCGACGAAGTCGGGCGCGGAGGAGAAGTCTCCGTGGAAGCCGCGCACGAGGTCCCCATAGCCCTTGCCGTAGGTGTGCGCGGCGCGGTCCGCTTCGTCCACGGAGCACAGGGCCGCGAGGGACCCGGGCGGAGCGACGCGGGGGCTCGGGAGACGCGGGGCCAGGGGCTCGCGAGGCTCCAGCTCGGGGTCTCCGAGGAGCGGGGAGACCTGCCCGGCGAGGGACCGGCGTGCCTCGGTGTCGGGGAACTTGTCGGCGTAACCCCAGCCCCAGATGCTCGTCGCGCGAGTGCTCATGGGGCGCGAGCGTAGCGGCTCAGCCGAGGAGCAGGAATCCCAGGGTGACGGAGGTGAGGTTGGCCGTGAACCCGGCGACAAGAGCCCTGCGCGCGGACACGGGTGAGCCGAGGGCCCTCAACCCACACCACACGGCGGTGGACTCGACGAGGGCCACGACGGTCTCCCAGACGACGAGCCAGGACCAGAAGGGCTCCCACCTGGGAGCGAGGAACCACAGGGCGGGATGGGTGAGCGTGTTGAGGGCGAGGGCGAGGAGCACGGGCGCCCACCACCGGGCCAGGTGGCGATGGAGCACCGCGACATAGACGGGGAGCTCCAGGGCGAGGGTCCACACGAAGGCCATGAGCCAGGTGTGGACGAAGTCACTCACTCGGGGGCGGAGCCGGTGCCCGGGCCTTGGGACGGCGCCGCCAGTCATACCAGACGGCCGTGACGACGCAGCCGGCACCCAGGGCACCCAGACCCCAGCGGATGCGCTCGGCGAGGGCCGCTTGTTGGGCCCGCATGACTTCACCGCGCTGGTTGGCTGCGAACTGCTCCGGGGTCGCGCAATGGAAGCAGTCGTACGAGTCGTCCTCGTCCTCGCCTTCCTCGTCGGGATTATACCTGGTGCACTTCATGTGCCTGCACTGTCCTGGCAGGTTTCGGCTGTAGAAGTCCTGACAGGGATCGCCCTCTTTCGCTCCCCCTTTGCCGCAGTCACTCGGGAAGGCGACGTCGGCGCGAGCCGGGACGGCGAAGAGCGCCCACAGCAGGACGGGCACGGCGGTACGGGCGGACATGTGCCGCCATGCTACCAAAGAGGACCTGGACGCGGCGGGGGTTACGGGAGGTAGCCGATGGGGCCGCTGACGCTCTGACCGTCGACGAGGTCCGGAGAGATCCAGCCGGAGCTCGGGGTGCCGAGCTTGTCGTACTGGAGGTGGGAGTGGGCGCCGGTGACATTGCCCGTCCCGCCCTCGTCGCCAATCTGGCAGCGGTCGCACGTGCGATCGTACGAGAAGGCGCTCTTGATGAAGTGCCACTGGCGGAACGCGTAGCCATCGGCGAAGACGTGCTTCACCTCGTTCTGGTTGCCACTGCCGCTGCCGTTGCACACGACGCCGGTGGTCCGGATGGTCACGTTCCAGGAGAGCGAGGCCACCACGGCCGTCTCGACGCCCCAGTAGCCGCAGCTTCCGCTGTAGATGTCCACCGCGGTGGGGCTGTAGCTCGAGGTCCTGTGGAGCCTCACCTTGCCGGGGAAGGGCGCATCGACGCGGTACCCGGCCATGGCCGTGGGAGTGAGCACCAGCCAGGCCAGTGCCGCCAGGGTCTTCTTCGTTCTCGGGTTCATGGGTGTTCCCTGTCTGCTGCGGTTGTCATGGCGCCGGATGCCAGAGCGGTCCGCTCAGAGGTAGCCGACCGTCTCACCCACGTCGAGGAACTCCCCCTTGGTGGTGTAGCCCGAGTACCAGGCCGTTTCGGTGGTGCCGAACTTGTCCACCTGCATGTGGACGTGGGGGCCGGTGGCGTTGCCGGTCCCGCCCAGGTTGCCGAGCGCGCAGCCGTCACACGTGCGGTCGTACGACTGGGCGGTCTTGATGAAGTGCCAGAGGCGGAAGACCCGGCTGTCGGCGAAGGTGTGCTTCGCCTCGTTCTCGTTGCCGCTGCCGCTGCCGTTGCAGACCACCCCGGTGGTCCGGATGGTGATGTTCCAGTATCCAGCGAACGGTGCGAGGACCGGGTCCAGGTTGCAATAGCCGTTGCTGATGTCCACCGCGCCGTGGAAGCTGCCGCTCGCGGTGTACGTGGTGGAGTGCACTGTGCCGCTGATGGGCGAGGCCACCCGGGGCGCGGCCATCGCCGTGGGAGTGAGCACCAGCCAGGCCAGTGCCGCCAGGGTCTTCTTCGTTCTCGGGTTCATGGGTGTTCCCTGTCTGCTGCGGTTGTCATGGCGCCGGATGCCGAGCGGTCCGCTCAGAGGTAGCCGACCGTCTCACCGGCGTCGAGGAACTCCCCCTTGGTGGTGTAGCCCGCGTACCAGGAGGTGTCGTAGGTGCCGCTCTTGGTCTGCTGCATGTGGACGAGGGGGCTGCTGACGCTGCCGGTCCCGCCCAGGTTGCCGAGGATGCAGTCGTTGGTGCACGTGCGGCTGTATGAATCGGCGGTCTTGATGAAGTGCCAGAGCGCGAAGGTCCAGCCGTCCGCGAAGGCGTGCCTCGCCTCGTTCTGGTTGCCGCTGCCGTTGCCGTTGCAGTACACCCCGGTGGTCCGGAGGATGACGTTCCAGTAGCCCGGGAACGGCGCGCGGACCGGCTGCGCGTTGCAGACGCCGCTGTCGGTGAGGTCCACCGCGCCGTGGAACGAGCCGCTCGAGTAGTACGTGGTGTTCGTCACCGTGCCACGGATGGGCGAGCCCACCCGGGTCTGGGCCAGGGCCGCGGGAGCGAGCGCCAGGGAAGCCAGCACCACCAGGGTTCTCTTCATCGTCTTGCTCATCCGTGTTCCTTCAGTGCACCTGGAGGTGAAGAACCGGCCGGAGAGCGGAGCCGGGTAGGCCCGCTCCCTGGCCGATGCGTGCTTCAAACGGCTGGATCAGTCGAGGACGCCGAGGGTCTCGCTGCGGTCCACGGCCTCACCCTTGGAGGTGTAGCCCGCGTACCAGGAGGTGTCGTGGGTGCCGCTCTTGGTCTGCTGCAGGTGGGTGTGGGCGCCCGTGGAGTTACCGGTGGAGCCCTCGTCGCCGACCTGGCAACGGTCGCAGGTCTTGTCCACCGAGGAGGCCGTCTTGTTGAAGTGCCAGAGGCGGAACTGCCAGCCGTCCGCCCAGGTGTGCAGCGCCTCGTTCTGGGTGCCGCTGCCGCTGCCCGAGTTGCAGTAGTGGGTGCTGGTCCGGATGGTCACGTTCCAGTAGACCGAGCCCACCACGGCCGTCTCCACGCCCCAGTAGTCGCAGCTGCCGCTGGAGACGTCGACCGCGCCGTGGAACGCGCCGCTCGAGTAGTACGTGGTGGCGGTGACCGTGGCGGTATACGGCCCCTTCACGGTGTGCGCGGTCACGCCCGCGGGGATGAGCGCCAGGGAAGCCAGAGCAGCCAGGGAAGCCTTCATCGTCTTACGCATCGTTTTTTTCCTCTCGAGCCGGTTCACGGCCCTCGGGGGGGGGTGGACGTCTACGGAACCTGCTGCAACCGCTGCTTCTCCCTCAGGATCAGGTTCCACTCCTGAAGGTCCAGATTGAGAACTCGAATCCACGCGTCGATCTCCGGCGCCAGGCTGGGGTCGGTGCTCCGCAGCCGCTGCAACTCGGGGATCGCGCCAATGAAGCCCAACTGGGCGATGCTCTGCAGGAGCGCCTTGCGCACCCCGGCGTCCTTCTCGTCGCGGTACATGGCGAGCACGGACTGCCGGGCGCTGGCCATCTGCTCCGCGGGCACCCCGCCCAGCGCGAGGGCCGCCGCCTTGCGCACCTCGGCGTCATCGCTGCCCAGCAGCGACTGAATCTTGCCCGCCGAGTCGGCGCTGATCTTCTGGGTGTCCATGCTGCCGAGGATCTTCGCCGTCACCTTGGGATCCGTGGAGGCGGCCGCGGCCGACACCGCGGCGTCCGAGGCCGGGCCGTGGAAGCCCGAGTAGACTTCGCGGATGTCCTCGACGATGTTCGTCGCGGCCTCCTGGCGCACCTCGGGCGAGGGATCCTTCACCAGCTGCTCGTACACGCCGTCCGTGCTCTCCAGGGCGCTGGTGCGCCGCAGGGAGCGGACGGTGGCCGCGCGGACGGCCGGGTCGCGCTCTTCCAGGGCCCGCTTCGCCACGGCCTTGATGGCCTGGGGGTCCGCCCCGCGCTCGGTGCGCGCCACCAGGGCGGCCGCCAGGTGCTCGGCCATGACCGGATCCGTCTCCCGCTCGAACGCCGCCCGCAGCTCGCTGTCGGACAGGGTGGGGGCGGACTCGCGCAGCAGCGTGCGCATGTACTTCTTGTAGGCCTCGGAGTTCGACTTGAGCCCGTTGCGGATGGAGTCCATCAGGCCCTCGACCGAGCAGTTCCCGCCCTGGAGGGCGGGGCCCGGGGCGACGACCTGGGCGGCGGCCTCCGTGGGCAGCAGCGGGCAGAGCGTGAGCGCGAGCAGGAGGGTGCGGGTGCGGAAGGAGGAGGTGCTTTTCATGGAAGTTCCCGTGCTCACTCGTGGCGATCCAGGCAGTTGAAGGGATCCTGGTTGGGCAGGCTGTTGTAGAGCCGCACGAAGTCCAGGGTGCCGCTGGCGTAGATGCGCTCGAAGTCCTGGTAGATGCCCTGGAAGCGTGGATCCAGGGTGACCATGTTCGCCATGACGGGCAGGGCGCGCTTGCCGGCGGTGCGCGCGGAGAAGCGGAAGAGGGCCCACTTCACGCACAGCGACTGCTCGGTCTCGAAAGTCTTGGCGAACAGATCCAGCACCTTCCCCTTGTCGTAGGACAGGGAGAGGTTGTGCGCCGCCGCATCCCGGCCGTCCTCGTTGCCCTCGCCGACGAGGATCTTGGCGAACCGCTCGGTCTCCTCCGGGCTGAGCAGGGGCGCGGCGTGCATGGGCATCATCTGCCCCAGGTAGCGGACCTGCTCGTCGGGCGACGCGGCGCCGATGGTGAGCAGCTTGTCCATGTAGGGGGCGATGCTCTCGTTCTGCTTGAACTCGCGCTTCATCACCCGCGCGATGGTGCGGGCAGCGGCCCAGCCCGCATCGACGGAGACGGGATCATTGGCGAGGGTGGTGAGCCGCTCGAGCGCCACCGGCGCCAGCCGCTTCTGCGTGTCCAGGGCCGAGAGGAGGCCCGCGCGCCGCTCGGACGGGAGGCTGTTGTCCTGGCCCATGTCCAGCAGCCGCGTGGCCACCTGGGGCTGGTGCACGGCCTCGGAGTCCCTCACGGCCATCAGGTACACGCCGAAGGACTTGCCCTGGGCGTCGCGCGACCACTCCATCACCTCGAGGGCATGGTTGGGGTTGTTCCCGATGAGCTCCGTGAGGCGGTCCTTCAGGAAGTCCCGGACGAGCCCATCCCGCGAGTTCAACAGGGGCTCGGCCCACTCGCGGAAGTTGTGGATCGTCACCCCCGCGTTGAAGCGCTCGATGTCCTGCCAGCAAACGGTGGAGGAGAACTGGGGGGCCTTCTCCTCCTGGCCCGGGGCCAGGGGCGCGGCCGGGCTGGCGGTGCCCGTCTTGTTCGCCGGGCCGTGCTTCGCGTGGTCGTGCGCGGCGGTGGGCTTCTCCTCAGCGGCGTGCTCCTCGCCGCTCCCACCGCGGCCGATCAGCGCCACGCCGGCCAGCAGGGCCACGAGGCCGGCTCCGGCCACCAGCAGCGGCTTGCGCCGGCTCGAGGTGCCTGACGGGGGAGGAGAGGTGGGAGGCGGAGAGGCTGAGGTCATGGCTGTGGGCCCGATCGAGGTGTTCCATCTCTGAAGAGGCCGCGATTTTACCGCCATCCCAAGAAATAAATAAAGTCCGGAATATAATGTGAATTTGGGTCTCTCCGGTATTCACTTATAGTCCGTAAATGCCCGGAAAGACGAAGACCCCTCGTGAGGAACGGATCCTCACGAGGGGTCTCGGCGCCCCGGGGGGGCGGGCGCACTTCAATTCAGCGGTGGCTCAGTCGAGGACGCCGAGGGTCTCGGTGCGGTCCACGGCCTCGCCCTGGGTGGTGTAGCCGGAGTACCAGGAGGTGTCCTTGGTGCCGTTCTTCTCCTGCATGAGGTGGGCGTGGGGGCCGGTGGCCTGGCCGGTGCCGCCCTCGTTGCCCACCTGGCAGCGGTCGCACGTGCGGTCATACGAGTCGGCCGTCTTGATGAAGTGCTTCTGGTGGAACTTCCAGCCGTCCGCCCAGGTGTGCACCGCGGTGTTCGCGTTCTCGTAGCCGTTGCCGTTGCAGACGATGCCGGTGGTCATGATGGTCACGTTCCAAGAGACCGAGCCCACCACGGCCGTCTCGGCGCCCCAGTAGTTGCAGCGGCCGCTGGAGACGTCGATGGCACCGTGGTAGCCGCCGCTCGGGTAGTACGTGGTGGCGGTGATGGTGCCCGGGAAGGGCGACTTGACGGTGTGCGCCGTCACGGCCGCGGGAACGAGCGCCAGGGAAGCCAGCGCGGCCAGGGTCATCTTCAGGGTGTTGCGCATCGGGAGTGCCTTTCGGGCCGGTTCACCGGCTCGCGTGGGGGGAGGGTGCTGGAGCCTGCTGCAACTGCTGCTGCGCGCTGGTTGGAGGACGCCGAGGGTCTCGCCGGCCTGGACGAAGTCACCCCGGGCGACGTAGCCGGAGTACCAGGAGGTGTCCTGGGTGCCGTTCTTGTTGTTGGGAGCCCCGCTCCCGAGCGGCGCTGACTACTGGATGTAGCCAACGGTCTCGCCGCGATCGAGGAACTCCCCCCGGGTGGTGTAGCCCGAGTACCAGGAGGTGTGGTTGGTGCCGTAGCGGTCGTACTGCATGTGGGTGTGGGGGCCGAAGCTGCTCGTGAGGCCCTCGTCGCCGATCTGGCAGCGGTCGCACGTCTTGTCCACCGAGGCGGGCGTCTTGAGGAAGTGCCACTGGCGGAACACGTAGTCGTTGGCGAAGGTGTGCTTCACCTCGTTCTGGTTGCCGCTGCCGCTGCCGCTGCTGCACACGTCGCCCGTGGTGCGGATGATCACGTTCCAGAACATCGAGCCCACCACGCCCGTCTGCACGCCCCAGTAGCCGCAGGTGCCGCTGGAGATGTCCACCGCGCCGTGGAAGCTGCCGCTCGAGTAGTACGTGGTGGCCGTCACATCGCCCGGGAAGGGCGAGCCGACCCGGAGGGACGCGGTCGCGGCCGCGGGGATGAATGCCAGGGAAGCCAGCACGGCCAGCGTCGTCTTCATTGCCTTGTGCATCGTCGTTCCTTTCGGGCCGGCTCACTTCCCCGGCACTGCCACCGGGGGCGGGCCCACCTCTTCGTGGGAGCCCGCCACCCGAGCGGCGCTGACGACTAGAGGTAGCCGACGGTCTCGCCGCGGTCGAGGAACTCACCGCGGTTGGTGTAGTTGGAGTACCAGCCGGTGAGGTTGCTGCCGTAGCGGTCGACCTGCATGTGGGTGTGGGGGCCGGTGACGTTGCCCGTGCCGCCCTCGTCGCCGATCTGGCAGCGGTCACACGTCCTGTCGAACGAGGCGCCGGTCTTGAGGAAGTGCCACTGGCGGATGATGCGGTCGTCGGCGAACTTGTGCCTCACCTCGTTCTGGTTGCCGCTGCCGTTGCCGTAGCACACGGTGCCGGTGGTGTTGATGGTGACGTTCCAGTGGTACGAGCCGACCACGCCCGTCTCCACGCCCCAGTAGCCGCAGGCGGCGCTGCTGGAGATGTCCACCGCGCCGTGGTACGCGCCGCTCGAGTAGTGCGTGGTGGCCGTCACCGTGCCCGGGAAGGGCGAGCCGACGCGCACCGCGAGCGCCGTCGTGGGGATGAACGCCAGGGAAGCCAGGACTGCCAGCGTCGTCTTCATTGCCTTGCGCATCGTTGTTCCTCTGGGCCGGTGGACCGGCCCCAGTGGGGGGGGGGTCGCTACCGAGCCTGCTGCTGCCGCTGCTTCTCCCTCAGGATCAGGCTCCAATCCTGGTGGTTCATGTTGAGGACTCGAATCCAGCTGTCGATCTCCGGCGCCATGCCCGGGTCGATACCGCGCAACCGCTGGAGCTCGGGCACCGCGCCGGAGAAGCCGAGCCGGGCGATGCTCTGGAGGATGGCCTTGCGGACGGTGGGGTCCTTCTCGTCGCGGTACATGCCGGTCAGCCTCTGACGGGCGTTGGCCATCTCCGCCACGGGCACGCCGCCGAGCGCGGTGGACGCCGCGGCGCGGACCTCGGCGGAGTCGCTGCCCAGCAGCCGCTCGAGCTTGCGCGCCGAGTCGGAGCTGATCTCCCCCGTCATGAGCTGGCCGAGCACCTTCGCCGTCACCTTCGGGTCGTCCGAGGCCGCGGCCGCCGCCACCGCGGTGTCCGCCGCCGGGCCATGGTGCCCGCCGTAGACGTGCGTGGTGTCCTCGACGAGGTTGGTCGCCGCTTCCATGCGCACCTCGGGCGAGGGATCTCTCACCAGGCGCTCGAACATCTCCCCGCTGCGCTCCAGCGCGCCGGTGCGGCGCATGGCGCGGACCGTGGCGGCGCGCAGGCCGGGGTCCCGGTCCTCCAGCGCCCGCTTCGCCACCACCTGGAAGGCCTCGTCCTCCAGGCCGCGCTCGGTGCGCGCCACCAGGGCCGCCGCCAGGTGCTCCACCATGACGGGGTCATACTCGCGCTCGAAGGCGGCCTGGAGCTCGGCGCGCGGCAGGTTGACGGCGGACTCGCGCAGCAGCGTGCGCAGGTAGAGCTTGTAGGCCTCGGACTTGGAGCTCATCCCGCGGCGGATGGAGTCCATCAGCCCCTCAACCGAGCACGTCGTGGTCTGGAGGGCGGGGGCCTCGCGCGGGGCGGACGGCTGCGCGAAGGCCAGCGCCGGCGCGAGCAGGCACGCGGTGAGCGTCAGGGTGGGGAGCACGTTCATACGAAGGAAGGCGCGTGTCATGGGGTGGGCTCCGGAGCTCATTCCTCGTGGCGGTCCATGCAGCCGAAGGGATTGTCCGTGGGCAGGGAGAACCAGATGCGGCCGAAGTCGACGATGCCGCTGGCGTAGAGCTTCTCGAACTCCTGGTAGATGCCCTGGAAGCGCGGGTCCGTCATGGCCATGTTCGCCATGACCGGGAGCGCGTCCTTGCCCGCGGTCCGCGCCGCGAAGCGGAACAGGGCCCAGCGCACGCAGAGGTCCTTCTCGATTTCGAAGTTCTTGCCGTAGAGGTCCAGCGCCTGGGACTTGTCCTCGGACATGGACAGCTCGTGCGCGGCCATCATGCGGACGTCCTCGCTGCCCTCGGTGGCCAGCAGCTTGCCGAGCCGCTCGATGGCATGCGTGTCGAGCGGCGCATCGGCGCTCATCCCCATTTCGAGCGCGAGGTAGCGCACCTGCTCGTCCGCCGACTGGGTACCGATGGAGAGGAGCTTGTTGAGGTAGGGCTTGAAGTTGCCGCTCTTCTTGAAGTCCTCCTGCATCACCCGGCCGATGGCGCGCGTGGTGACCCAGCCGGCCTCGCCCGAGGAGGCGTCCTGCGCGAAGGTGGCGAGCTTGTCGAGCGCCGCGGGCTCCAGCCGGGGCATGCGCTGCAGCTCGTCGAGGAAGCCCGCGCGCCGCCCCAGGTCGAGCTTCTCGTCGAGCCCGAGCGCGGTGAGCTGTGCGGCCATCTTCGGCAGGGCCTTGGAGTTGCGCAGGCCGCCCAGGAGCAGCTTGAACTCCGCGGGCGAGGCCTCTCGCGCCCAGCCCAGCACCTCACTGGCGCGGCCCTCGTCCTCGCCGATGAGCTCGCCCAGCCGCCCCATGAGGTACTCGCGGACGAGCGGATCCTTCACGGCGAGCATCGGCCTGGCCCACTCGAGGAACGTCTCCAGCGTCACCGACTCGTTGAAGCGCTCCAGGTCCTCCCAGCAGACGGTGCTGTTGAACTGCTTGGGCTTGGACTCCGCCTGGGGCCCTCCCTGGCCGGTGTGCCCGGCCTTGGAAGGAGTGGGACCCGTGGGCTGGGGGCCAGCCGCCGCGCCCTGGCCCGCCTCGGGCTTGCCGCTGTCCTCGGGGGAGCCGCGGGAGATCAGCGCCACGGCCGCGAGCAGGGCCACGGCGCCGAGCGCGATCGCGATCTGCGGCCTGCGGCGGGCCGAGTCAGGGACCGGGGGGGACGCGGAGCGATGGGGGGATTCTGGAGTCATGGTTCCATCCAGGAAGAGGCCGCGATTTTACCGCCATCTCAAGAAATAAGTAAATCCATGGATATCGAGTGAATTTACCTATCCCAGTATTCACCATGAGTCCTGGAATACCCGGATAAGCGAAGGCCCCTCGTGAGGAGCGGGTCCTCACGAAGGGCCTCGGCGCCCCGGGGGGGCGGGCGCACTTCAATTCAGCGGTGGCTCAGTCCAGGACGCCGAGGGTCTCGGTGCGGTCCACGGCCTCGCCCTGGGTGGTGTAGCCGGAGTACCAGGAGGTGTCCTTGGTGCCGTTCTTCTCCTGCATGAGGTGGGCGTGGGGGCCGGTGGCCTGGCCGGTGCCGCCCTC
>DASQMW010000172.1:0-11923 GCA_035645295.1 Archangium sp. | reverse complement strand
GCACGCGGCTCATGCGCGCCATGCTCTGGGCGAGCCAGTCCGGCACGCGGCCCGAGTGGAGGGGAAGGTCTGCACTGCCCGTACGGTCCATGATGACTCCGGAGGTAACCTCCTGGAGTCAACCTCTGACCTCGGGTCCTTCTTCACGCAGGGGAGCGGCGAGGGCCAAGCCTGCCCGCTCTGCACACAGGCACGCCCATATCCCCTCTCCCCTCGGGAGAGGGACGGGGTGAGGGTATCGGGTGAACCCAGGTTGAACCCCTGCCCCCACTTCGGGCCACGGGTTGAAGAACGGGGACAGACACCCTCACCCTGACCCTCTCCCGAAGGGAGAGGGGACATCACTCCTCTTCGGCCCCTTCCCTGAAGGGGGTTAGCGGCGGCCCTGGGTGATGCGCGCCTCGGCCTTCTCCAGCTGGCAGGACAGCACCTCGCGGTGCAGCTCCGCCATCTCCCGCCGCAGCTGCGCGAGCTCCGAGGACTGCTCGGCCTGGGCGCGGCTCATGAAGGCGTAGAGCCATGCGGTGCTCGCGAACCAGAGTGCGAGCCCGAGGAGCCAACCACGGGGAAGAGAAGTGGGCATGGGCGTACCTCCGGTACCACAGGTGGGAGGATGAGCGCCAGATCCCGCCCCCCACTGACAGCGGGGTACGCGGGAGTACCTTGCAGACGCCAGATGCCGACGTGTCTGGCGTCTGGCGTCTGGCGTCGGGTACAGACGGCGGCGCCATGCTCGTCGTCCACCCCCATTTCCACCGGCGCCGCACGGGAGTCACCGCCCACACCGAGCGCATCGTCACCGAGCTGGCGCGGCTGATGGAGACGCGGGCGGTGGGGGGCAACTTGGAGGAGGACGTGCCGCGGATCGCCTGGAGCGAGCTGTGGCGGCGCATCCGCCAGGAGCCGGTGGTGTGGCACGCGCATCGCAACAACGAGCTGCTGGCCGGGCTGCTGCTGCGGTGGGTGGGCCGGGAGGTGCGGCTCGTCTACACGCGCCACGGGGGTGGGCCACCGGGCCGCTTCACCCGCTTCCTCACCCGCTTCGCCGAGCAGCTCGTCACGCTCAACGCCCAGAGCGCCGGGTGGATGGGGAGGCCCTCGCAGCTGGTGCCGCACGGGGTGGACCTGGAGCGCTTCACGCCGCCGGTGGACCGGGACGCGGCGTGGAAGGCGCTGGGGCTCGGGGGCCGGCGGGGCGTGGGCGTGGTGGGACGCATCCGCCCGAGCAAGGGCCAGGGAGACTTCGTCGAGGCGCTCGCGCCGCTGCTGCCCGGGCTGCCCGCGTCCGAGTGGACGCCGGTGCTCGTGGGACTGGCCAAGGGCAAGGACAGGGCGTGGGCCGAGGGGCTGCGCGCCGCGACGGGAGGACGCCTGGTGCTCGCCGGAGAGCAGCGCCCGGTGGTGCCCTGGTACCAGGGGCTGAGCGTGCTGGTGAACCCGACGCACTTCGAATCCTTCTCCATGGTGATGCTGGAGGCGATGGCGTGTGGCTGCTGCACGGTGATGAGCCGGCTGCCGCACGTGCCCTCCTTCATCGAGCACGGCCGCACGGGCTTCCTCTTCGAGCCCGGCAACGTGGCGGAGCTGCGCGAGCTGCTGCGGGAGCTGCTGCACGAGCCGGAGCGGGCGAGGCAGGTGGGGCTCAACGCCGCCGAGGAGGCCCGGGCACGCTTCGGAGTGGCGAACGAAGCCCAGGCACTCGCGCGGGTGTACCATTCAGCGCTGGGCGGCTGAACGCCCGGGGATTTTCGACATGGAAAAGAAGAAGCCGGCGGGAATCGTGCTGGGGCTCATCATCGGCCTGGCCGTTGGACTGGTGGGCGGTGTGATGCTCAGTGGCATCGTGGCGTTCAACTGGGCGAAGTCGTCGGCCGCGAAGGCCCGCCAGGGCTGGAACCTCCTCCCGGTCATCGTCGCCAACCAGGACCTGGAAGAGGGAACGGTCCTCACGTTCGACCACGTGAACCAACGGAGCATCCCGGAGCAGTTCGTCACCCGCTCCATCGTCATGCCGGACGCCGCCGAGCACATCATCAACAAGAAGCTCCAGGTGCCCGTGAAGGCGGGAGACCCCATGCTCTGGACTCACTTCGAGGCCAGCCCGAAGACGCCCGCGTCCGAGGGCCAGGCGGTCGGCTCGGACTCGGCCCGCTGAGCGCGCCGCACCCGCCGGGATGGCGCGGGCCCTCGGGTCTTCCCCGAGGGCCTCGTGGGCACTCCACTAGAAGCGGAACACCGAGGCTGGTCGTGAGCGAGGAGCCATTGAAGTAGGGCTGCCCGTGGTCCGGGATGCCCTGCTCGCGCTGATAGAGGTAGTCGAGGTCGAGGGTGGTGTTCTGCCCCAGCGCGATGCGCGCGGCGGGGGTGACGGCGGCGCGGTTCTGCTCGACGCTGTCCCGGCCCGCCGTGCGGGCGAGCTGCCCCGCCACGTTGACGCGCAGCTGCACGGCCTCGGTGAGCACCTGGTTGACGTCCAGGTCGAGGCGGCCCCAGGGCGCCGTCCCCCCCGTCAGGCTCACTTCCCGGGTGGACTGCTTCGCCGGCCGCTTGGTGGTGAGGTTGACCGCGCCGCCCGTCGAGCCTCGTCCGAAGAGCACGGCGGAAGGCCCGAAGAAGACCTCGACTCCGCCGAGGTTGAAGGTGTCGCGCGTGAACCAGCCCAGATCTCTCACGCCATCGCGGAAGGTGTCGGTCTGCGCCGAGAAACCCCGGAGGATGAAGATGTCACCCTGGCGGCCACCCTCTCCCGCGCTGACGGTGATGCCGGAGACGTTGCGCAGGGCCTCGCGCACCGTCGTCGCCCGCTGCTCCTCGATGAGCTTCTCGGGCACCACGGTGACACTCTGCGGCGTGTCGACGAGCGGCCTCGGCAGACGCGTGAGCCCGCTCTCCGGCGTGTGGTAGCCCTCGCCTCCTCTTCCACCTGGACCGTGGGCAGCACGAACGTGTCCTGGGCGCCCTCCTGCGGCGGCTGGGTGGCCTGCGCGGGCTGCTCGGCTCGCGGCACCTCGGCGGGAGGCGTCGTCTCCTGGGCGAGCGCACCGCTCGCCGCCAGGGCCGAGGCGAGCCCCACCGCCTTCTGCCCCAAGGGCCACAGCGCGCCGCGCACCCCTCCTGCGAACCCCTTCGTCGAGCGGATGCCCGTCTTGCTGGCCTTGGTGGAAGACATGCTGATGCCCCTCTATCCTTTCTGATATTGAGAATGATTCTCGTATTCAACGAATGGGTATGACTCAACCCGCTCCGGTCATGCGCGTCAGCGGAACTCAGGCTGTTGGACGAGTGCCACGGCGGCGTGGACGAGTGCGGCGCTCAACTCATCCCAACGGAGAAATTGAGAATAGTTCTCATTTGCAAGTGCTTCGGCATGTAGCCCATCTTGGACCGCGCGTCAATCCAGCGGAGGGGTCCCTCGGGCCTGGCCGGAGATGGGCGTCCTGGGCACCTCGTGCACCGTGGACAGCGAAGTTCGCCGGGTAGTGGAGGCCGAGGGGCGGGGGCGCCGTCACCGGCGCGCAGCCCACCTGGCAGCGCTACTTCCGCGGCGGCGGCACCTGCGGCACCAGCCGGGCGCGCGGGCCGTGGCTCTTTACCCCTCCCTCCCCAATGAGGAGAGGGAGGAGGAGCGCCCGCCTACTTCTTCGAGCGAGACGACTTGGAACGGCTGCTCGAGCGGGACGAGCTGCTCGGCTTGCGCCGCGACCTGGCGGCGGTGGTGCGGGTGCGGGACTTGGCCCCGGCGCTGCGCGTGCTGCGGGCCGGCTTGGCCCGGCGCGACGAGCTCTTGGCGGAGGTCTTCGTGGAGCTCCGCTTCGCCGCGCTCTTCTTCGCGGCGGTCTTCTTCTTGGCCGAGCCCTTCGTCTCACCGGACTTGCTGCGCTGCTTGTTCACGACGCGGGCGGCGAGCTCCTCGGCACGGGCCTCGCTGGTGCCCCGCTTGCGCGCGGACTGTTTGATCTTCGCATACTGCCGCTGACGCTTCGGGTTCTTCACTCCACGCGGTGGCATCCGTTCCTCCTCCTGATTGTCGGATGGATTGCGCGCCCAACATGGGGATGCCTCTTTCCAGACGCTGGGGGCGTGCGGAATTTCACGGGGGCGAACGTTGAACAGCTTGCGCTCGCCAAGCCCTTGCACCGCGCGGACGTCCAACGCCAGACAGCTCAGGCCGCGGACTGGCCGGAGGGCGACGGCCCCGAGTCTCCGGAGCGCTCGGCTACGGCCAGGGTGATGAAGAAGGAGGTGCCACGGCCCGGCTCGCTCTCGACGCGAATCTCCGCGCCGAGCGCGGTGATGATGCGGTGGCACACGGACAGCCCCAGCCCCGTGCCCACGCCGACGGGCTTGGTGGTGAAGAAGGGATCGAAGACGCGCCGCAGGTGCTCGGGGGAGATGCCGGCCCCGGTGTCGCGCACCTCCACGGTGACATGGCCGGGGCCCGAGCGCCGGGCCTCCACGCGAATCTCATTCTCCTGCACGCGGCCCGGGGTGATGGCGTGCGCCGCGTTGATGATGAGGTTGAGGAACACCTGCCCCAGGCGCGCCGCGTTGGCGTGCACGGGAGGCACCCCGTCACAGTCCTCCACCAGCCGGGCCCGGTCCCTCACCTCGTGCCGGGCCATCTTCGCCGAGCCGCGCACCACCGCCGCCAGGTCCACCGGGCCGAGAGCCACGTCATCCGGCCGCGACAGCGACTTGAGATCCTGCACGATGAGGCGCACACGCTCGGCGCCCTCGCTCGCCTCGGAGAGCGCGGTGAGCATCTCCTGGCGGGCCTCCTCGGAGGGAGTACCGGACAGCTCGTCCAGCTCCTGGTGGACGTAGCGCAGGTTGCTGAGGATGAAGGCGAGCGGGTTGTTGATTTCATGGCCCACGCCCGCGGCGAGCCGGCCCACGGAGGCGAGCCGGTCCGCGAAGAGCAACTGCTCCTGGGCGGCCCGGAGCTGCTGGAGGCTGTCCTGGAGGCGGACGTTGGCCTCGGCGAGCTCGGCGGTGCGGGTGCGCACCGTGTCCTCCAGCAGGGCGTTGTAGCGGAGGGCCTCGCGCTCGGAGGCCTCGGCCTCGGCGCGGATGAGCCGCTGCTTCTCCTCCAGCGACTCGCGCAGCTCGCGCGCCATCCGGTCGAAGGCGTGGGTGAGCCGGCCCAGCTCGTCATGGCCCGCCACGGGGGTGCGGATGTCGAAGTCCCCCCGGCCGATGCGCTCGGCCACCGTCATGAGCCCCTGGAGCGAGCGCCGCAGGGGGTTGAGGATGGCGAAGGCGAGCGCCAGCACGAGCACGAGGCAGATGGCGGGGAAGACCAGCGCCAGGGACCGGGAGAGCTGCACGTTCCCGTCCCAGCGGTGCCGCAGCTCGTCCATCTCGGCCTTCTCCGCTTCCTGCATGAGCTTGATGCGCTGTCCCACGTTCCGTTCGAACTGGGAGTACAGCAACCACTCCAACGTGGGGTCCACCGAGATGCCCTCGGGGAGGGCTCGCACGCGCGCCGCCGCCCACTCCGACCATTCCCGCATGGCACCGCGGAGCTCCTGTTGCTCCTGCCGCTCGGACTCCTCGGACCTGTCCCCCAACCACCGCTCCTCCCGGGCCAGGTTGTCCTCGAGCTGCGCCAGCTCCACTTCCACCTTCTCCATCAGCTCGCGCTGCACGAGCCCGGTGCTGCCTTCCACCCGCCGCAGCTGCGCCAGCTGGTTCAGGTAGGGCCAGGCGAGCGCGTGCAACCGCTCGTAGGCGTCGCGCTGCCCCTGGATGGCCGTGAGCTGCTCGCGGATGTACTGGCCCTGGCTGGCGCTGAGGTAGAGGTGGACGCCCATGAGGCACACGAGCCCGACCGCCATCAAGGCGAACAGGAACACCTTGGCGCGAATCGTCATCGCCGGGCCTCGAATCGACCAACCCACACGCGTGTATGCTCGCATGACCGCCCGTGCCACGCGAATACCTACACCCCCCTCCCCTCCCTTCACGGAGCCCGCGAGGCCCGGACGATCTTCGCCTGCAGGCGCTTGTAGAGCTCGAGCACCAGGCGGAGCTCCTCGGCGGTCCGCTGCTCGATGGAGGCGTAGTCGCGGCGCTCGTAGCTGTCCCAGATGCTCTTGCTGGAGCCCTTGCGCTCGTGCAAGCCCAGACGCCCGGCCATCTCCCGGGTCGTCTTGGGATAGAGGATGGGCTCCTCGGGGAAGAGGAAGCTGGCCTCGTTGGCGAGCTCGATGGGACGGGCCTTGAAGAAGACCTCGAACAGCTCGGCCGGGCTGGCGAGCTCGTTGAAGAGGGAGCGGCAGTAGAGGGCCGGGAGATCGAACTTGGTGATGCCCGCGCCACAGACGACGAGGTCCGTCGCCGGCTTGCCGAGCACCCGGACCTTCTCCTCGCGCTGGAGGCGCCACTCCTCCTCGAAGCGCGCCTTGATGGCCGAGAGCAGGGCGGCCTCGGAGGCGAAGTTCCAGAGCCAGAGCCCCTGCACCTCGGGGGACTCGGGGATGGGCTCGTCGAAGCGCTTGCGGAAGAAGCATCCGCCCAGCAGCAGGTGGCCCGGCCGCGCGGGGTTGACGATGAGCGAGCTCAGGCTCGCGCCGCGGTCATCGGGAGGTGCATAGGCCTCCAGGTCGAAGAACAACATGGGGTGGAGGCTAGTGCCCTTCACGCGGCTCCGCGAAGGTTTGACCCCGAAACACGCGCGGCCCCCTTTCCGCCGCGAGCAGACCGTCGAGCGGCCGCTAGCGACGCCGCCCGCCACAGCCGTCTGGCGTCTCCGCAGTGATAGGGTTCACATCGGGATGGAGAACCGCATCACCGCCCCCCTGCGGTGTCTTGCGCATACTCCGTCCCGTTCCACCCCAATTCCGCTCTCCCTCGTGGTGATTCCATGGCGCTGCTCCACCCGAATGGCTCCCCTGCTGATGTACCCTGCCTGCCCCAGCAGGATCCCAACCCCTCGCAACGGCGCAATGCCATCCTGGCCCTCCGGGCGAAGTACGTCTGGGACCACGACTACCTCCCTCCGTTCGCCCTGCTGAAGGAGCAGGTCTTCGAGAAGCCGACGGGCCTGGAGCTCACGGCCGGGTGGGTCTCCCAACTCCCCGCTCCGGAGTGGCCTGGGGCGAAGTACCTGCTCGGCCGGGCGGAGGTGGGGGCGCATCTGACGAAAACCGCGCAGCAGGCCGCGGCGTTCATCGCGCAGACCCCCAATTTCGGGTCGCTCGACGATTACGCGAAGCTCTTCCAGGGCTTCCCGCAGCCCGAGTGCCTGCCCCATTGGGAGGACGATGGCTACTTCGCCTGGCAGCGGGTCGCGGGCCTCCACCCGGTCGCCTTGCGCAAGCTCGAGAAGGTTCCCGCGAAGCTGGCCGTGGACGATGCCCGCCTCGCCGGAGTACTCCCCGAAGGAGAAACCCTCTCGGGCCTTGCCGCCGCGGGCAGGCTGTTCCTGTGTGACTACGCCATCCTGGAGGGATTGATCCCGCAGTCCACCCAGGGGCTCGCCAAATACGCCGTGCCAGCAATCGGGTTGTTCTTCAGCGATGACCAGGGGAAGCTGCGGGCCGCTGCGATCCAGCTGGGGCAACAGCCGGTCGCCACGGACGTCTATACGCCGAAAGACGGCGAAGCGTGGCGCCTGGCGAAGATGATGTTCCAGACCGCGGACGTGAACGCCCACCAGATGGGCCCGCACCTGTGCCGCACCCACTTCGCCCTCGAGGGGGCGATCGTCGCCATGGCCCGCACGCTGTCGGTGCACCATCCGGTGGCGGTGCTGCTCAAGCCGCACATGCGCTACGTGGTGTTCAACAACCTGGAGGGGCGCGAGTTGCTCATCAACCCGGCAGGCGTCGGGACGGAGTTGCTCGCCGGAGGCGATCCGGGCAACAAGCAACTGCTCGCGCGCAGCTACTCGGGCCATCCGCAGGCCCACGTCGAGCCGTGGTCCTTCGAGGACTGGGATCACCCGCGCGAGCTGCGTTCCCGTGGCTTCGACCAGGACTCGGCCCTGAAGGAGTACCCGTTCCGCGACGACGGGATGCTCCTGTGGGAGGCGATTGGCCAGTTCGTCGCCCAATACATCGATGTGTACTACGCGAGCGACGCCGAGGTGGCGGGCGACCCGGAGCTCCAGGACTGGATGACGGAGCTGACCTCGGCGGAGAGTGCCCACCTGAAGGGGGCACCGGACCGGCTCGGCTCGCGCGAGCAGCTCGCCCTGCTGCTCCAGCGCCTCATCTGGGCGAGCGGCCCCCTGCACTCGGCGTTGAACTACCCGCAGTATGGGCAGCTCGCCTTCGCTCCGAACATGACTCCCGCCATGTACGGGCCTCCGCTGTCCAACGCGACGAAGCAGAGCGCCACGTTGCTGGACACCTACATGGTGCGCGGCCTCCTGCCGCCGCCTTCGATCGCGTTGACGCAGCTCAGCACCATGTACACGCTGGCCACCTACCACTTCGACCAGCTCGGCCAATACCAATCCGGAGACTTCACGGACCCGCGGGTGGAGGGCTGCATCGGCCAGTTCCAGGAGACGCTCAAGCAGGCCGAGTCGCAGATCACGCTCCGCAATGCCCAGCGCTCCTGGGTCTACGAGTACCTGGTCCCCTCACAGGTCCTGAACTCGACCAGCATCTAGTCCTGGTCCGGCGTGGTGGCGCTCGCGTGTTTGGGCAGCGCCACCACGAACTCCGTGCCCTCGCCCTCTTCGGAGGTGAACGACATCGTCCCCCCATGGCCCTGGACGACGATGTCGTGGCTGATGGACAGGCCCAGCCCGGTGCCCTGTCCGGGAGGCTTGGTGGTGAAGAAGGGCGTGAAGATCCTCCCCCTCGCCTGGGCTGGGATGCCGCCCCCGTTGTCGCGGATGCGGAGCTCGAACCGGTCTCCCAGGTCACGCGTTGTCACCTCGAGCAGAGGGGTGAAGCCCTGGCCCACCTCGCGGCCGCGGGCCACGAGGGCATAGAGGGCGTTGTGGGTGAGGTTGAGGATGACGCGCCCGAGGTCCTCGGAGGCGAGCGTTGCCCTCCCCAAGGACTCGTCGAAACGGGTGCGCAGCGCGCTGGAGGGGAGGGCGTGGACGCCGCTGGCCCGGTGGCTCGTCAGCGCGAGGTTCACGTACTCGCGCACGAGCGCATTGACGTTCACCTCCCGGCGCGTCCCGGGACGCGCGCGCGCGTGCTCGAGCATCGAGCGGACGATGCGGTCCGCGCGGGCTCCGTGCTCGTGAATCCTCGTGGCGTTGTGCTCCAGGTCCCCGAGGAGCTGCTCCACGGCGGCGGCATCCACCGCGCGGCCCTGGGGGTGGAGCTCCTCGCGCAGCTCGGAGACGAGTGACACGGTGAGCTCCGCGAAGTTGTTCACGAAGTTGAGCGGGTTCTTGATTTCGTGCGCGATGCCCGAGGTGAGGCTGCCGAGCGACGCGAGCTTCTCCTGGAGGACGAGCTGCTTCTGGGTCTGCTGGAGGCGCTGGAGCGTCTCGGACAGCTCACGCGTGCGCTCCTTCACCCGGGTGTCGAGCGTGTCGTAGAGCTTGGCGTTCTCCAGCGAGATGGCGGCCTGCGCGGCGAGCAGCGAGAGCACCTGGCAGTGGTCGGGCGTGAAGGCGTTCGCGAGCAGCTCGTTCTCCAGGTAGAGCAGGCCCACGCGCTTCTTCTGGTGGAGGATGGGCATGCACAGCACGGATTTGGGCCGGTGCGCCACGACGTAGGGGTCCGACTGGAAGGCCCCGGCCTTCGACGCATCACCGAGCACCAGCACCTCGTGCGTGCGCTCCACATAGCGCAGGATGGCGCGCGAGAACTCGATCGGGAGCTGCTCGAGGCTCTCGTGGAGTGTGACGGCGCTGGCATCGCCTTGGGCTGAGCCCTGCGCCACGGCGATGAGCGGCCGCTCGCCCTCGAGCACGAGCAGGCCCGAGCGGGCTCCGGCGTTCTCGACGACGAGCCGCACCAGCTTCCTGAGCAGCTCGGGGAGCACCACCTCCCCGGAGATGGCCTGCGAGGCCTTGAGGACACTCACCAGGTCGAGGGCCTGCGACGTGCGGGCGTCCTCGGAGGTGCTGGTCGTGCTCACGGAGATGCGCGACGCGTGCCCCTCCCCGCCCAGGGCCGCCACCCGCAGCTCCGGGAAGGCCCGGTCGAGCTCCCGCACCTTCGCCTCGGCCCCCCACAGGTGGTAGAGGTGGCGCGCCTTGGAGAGGAAGAGCCGCGCCACCTCCCCTTCCCCTCGCTGGCGCAGGAAGGCGGCGAAGAGCTCCGTCGCGAGCGCCTCGTCGTTGCGGTACTCGTGCTCCTGGGCGAGCGCAATGGCCCGGTAGTATTCCGTCCGTGCCTGCTCCGTCTGGCCCAGCACGCGGTGGCGCTCCGCCTCCATCAGGGCGTGCTTCGCCCCGTAGTTCATGGGCGCGTGTCCGGCCCACCCCTTCATCTTCTCCACGCTGTCGTGGACCCGCTCCATCGCACGATCGCGCTCCCCGGCAGGCATCCCGTCGAGGAGCGCCAGACGCGTGAGCGTGCCGAAGAAGTGGTAGCTGGGAATGCTGGTGGTGGCCGCGATCCCTCCCAGGTAGGGCTCGGCCTTCGCGGCGTTCGCGAGCGCCTCGGCATGGCGTCCGAAGAGGAAGCAGAGCTGGAGCTTGTGGATGAAGATCATCGCGAGCCCGAAGGCATCGCTCTGCTCGAGGTGAATCGGCAGCATCTTCGTCTCGTCGTACGCGGCGCCCACGAGACGGCACGGGTCTTCGGAAAGACCCCTCAAGTTCTGCATCGTCTGATGCATGATCTGCAGGTACTGGAGAGCGCTCGCCTGCTTGAACTGTGCGACGGCCTGAACCTGGCTGGCGGTGCTCAGATCCAGCTCCGCGAGCTCCTGCCCGAGGAAGAAGGCATGGATGGCATACGCCCCCACGCTCCACCCGGCGAATTCGAGATCACCGACCTCCAATCCAGACTGGTAGATAGCCAGGAAGTTGGGGAGACCGTCACGCACGTGCTCCTTCCAGTGCTGGATGAACTGGTTCCAGACGAAGTGTGTGCGCGCGCCATACTCCCGGGCCTCGTAGCGCTCGAGGAGCCGCAAGGCGAGCTTGCCGCAAGCATGGGCGGAGTCGAGCTCTCCCTGCGCGGCGAGGCCGTGGCCATAGGTGGCATAGCCAAAGGCCAACACCCCCGAGTTGCCGTGCTCGAGCGCGAGCTCGGCTAGACGGAGCACGGCGAGGAGGAAGAGCAGCGGATCCCTGAGGTACATGACGGAGGTGCTCATCGCGAGGATGCGGGTCGCCGCGAGGCTCACGGGGTCCGTCATCGGGGGGAGCTCGATGAGCTGTTCGATGCGGCGCTCCCCGAGCAGGGCCTTGTTCCGGGCGAGCGCGGCCCGCACATCCTCGGGGGTGGGTTGCGCCGGGAAGGTGATGCCAAGCAGGGACAGGACCCGGCGCGCGGTCAGCACCGCGTCCTGGAGCCGGTTCTGGACGATGAAGGCTTGGAGCTTCACCTCGTAGACCCGGACCTGGTCGAGTGTGCCGCGGGCATGCTCCAGCACCTCGGTGGCGTGGTGCTCCATGCGCGGGAAGTCCGTGCACAGGAAGCACGCCTCCACCGCGTGGGTGTGGAGCCGGAGTGCCTGCTCGTAACACCGCGTCCAGTGCTCCGGGCCCAGCAGCGAGAGGCCCATTTCCAGGTAACCCCGCGCGGCCACGTGCGCGGCCGAGGACTGCGCCTTGCGCCCGGCCACGAGGTTGAGCGCCGCCACCTCATCCCGCTCCGCCTGCCCGGTGAGCAGCTCCGCGGCCCGGTTGAGGTGCCCCACGATGGTGAAGATCTCCGCGTCCCGCTCCTCGGCGGTGAGCGCCGAGCGCATCAGGCGGCCGATGCGCAGGTGGACTTCCCTCCGCGCGTCCTCCGGGATGAGCGAGTAGGCCGCCTGCTGCACGCGGTCATGC
>DASQMW010000171.1:0-15565 GCA_035645295.1 Archangium sp. | reverse complement strand
CCCCGGCGAGCCCGGCACGGACGGGGGTGCTCCGCCCGAGCCCGTCTTCACCTGGCTCTCCGTCGAGGTGGCCCAGGGAAAGACGGTGATGGAGCTCCAGGACAACACCTGGCGCATCACCTCGCCGGTGTTCGCGCTGGCGGACAAGACGGAGGTGAGCACGCTCGTCAGCCAGCTGTCGGCCGCGAAGTTCAAGGCAACGCTGGAGGAGAGCCCCACCGACGCCGACATCGAGCGCTACGGCCTGAAGCAGCCCCGCGCCACCATCAGGGCCCGGGCCTACGTGCCGGACGCCCAGGGCCGCGGGGCGGACGATCCGGCTCGCCAGCGCTCGATAACCGTCTACCTGGGCATCGAGAACAACTTCGACGGCTCGGTGTACGTGCGCCGCGAGGGAGACCCGCGCGTCTACAGCGCCCAGGGCGGACTCCGCTTCCTGCTGCTCAAGCACACCAATGAGTGGAGGGATCGCGTGGCCTTCCCCGTGGAGGAGCCCTCGCTCCTGCGCATCGAGGTGAAGGCCCGGAAGAACGCCTTCGTGCTGGAGCGCGCCACCACCGAGAAGCCGTGGAAGCTGGTGCAGCCGGTGGAGCTGCGCGCGGCGACCGAGCAGGTGACGCGGATGGTGTCCGCGCTCCATGGGTACCGCGCCATCTCCTTCCCCGAGCCGAAGCACGAGGAGAAGGTGCGTCAGTCCCTGGAGAAGCCCCTGGCGCAGGCGACCTTCGTGCGGAAGCTCGGCGGGCCGGTGCGCGTACGCCTCACCAAGCTGGAGCTCGACGGGGTGAAGCAGGTCTTCGCGCTGTCCGAGTGGGACTCGGAGTCCATGCTCTCCCAGGTGGACAACCTCGCCCTGAACGCGCTGGAGCTCGAGCCCAAGGACTTCAAGGACCGGAAGGCACTCGCCTTCTCCGTCCGCGACGTGCACCGCATCGTCATCCACCCGGCCGCCCCCGGTGGAGAAACGATCTCCGTCGTGCTGGCCCCCGACACCGGCAAGTGGGAGATGGCGAGCCCCATGGTGGCCAACGCCAGGCAGTTCAAGGTGGCCTCGCTGCTGGGCTCGCTGGAGAAGCTCGAGGCGTCGGCCATCGGAGAGTCCAGCCCGAAGAGCTGGAGCAAGTACGGAATCAGCGACACGTCCCGCGGGGTGACGCTGCAGGACGCACAGGGCCAGGAGGTGGCCCGGCTGCGGCTCGGGACTCCGGTGAAGGGCAACCCGCAGCGTCTGTGGGCCCGAGGCTCCTCCGAGGACGTGCTCGAGGTGGAGAAGTCCACCCTCGAGGCCCTGCCCCTCGCCCTGACGGAGCTCATGGACGGAGCACCGGCCGCGTCCGGCACCCCCTGAAACGATTCCGCTCCGGCCGCATCCTGAGCTTCGCCAACGCGCCATGATTGAGCGGGCTCGGGGCGAGGAGGCTGGAGCGACCTCGATGATATCCCTATCGCTCCAGTCCCGGTCCCTGATGATCGCGACGGGGGGAGGTGGACCCGGTGCCGGGGTCCACCTCAAGCAGCTCTTCAGCATCCGCACCATCGGGCACCACGGCGTTCGCTGGGAAGACGTGCGCGAGTTGGCCAGGTTCAAGCACGTCTTCAGGCCGCAGTAGCCGGTCAGCGCGTCAGTAGCCCGGCAGCGGCACTCGGCCGGACGGGGGAGCCGCCGGCCTGTTCGATGGCGGCGTAGAGGCGGCGCGGGTCGGGCTTTGAGGCGGGAGTGGCGTTGGCGCCAACGACGTGGCGAGGAAGTGCTCGGTCAGCGCATCCGAGCGAGGTTTGGCAAAGACCGGGATAGGGAGCGCGCAGGATGCTTCCCTACTTCAGGCGGACTTTGTGCCGCTCTGCCGTGGCGTTGGGCCGCCCCATGAAGGTGTCGAGAAGGCGTTCCTCCACCCCCACCTCTTCCCAAACAGAGGCGCGCTCAAGCCCGATGCACTCTTGCGGTTCCGCACGTCTCTCATTGCCGGCGGTGTCAAAGATCAAGCAGTCGCGGAAGTTCCCCCGGTCCTGCATGAACTGAACGATGGGTTGAGAAAACTGCTCTTCCAGCTTCCTCCACCCGATGACTTCCCACCTCCTCTCGTCCATATGGCGGACAGCCATCTTGAAGAGGATGGGCATGGAGGCAATCCGGTCCAAGTCTGAATCCGGAGTGTCGGTCCTATAATCGTAATAGGCATCATGCGGCATGTTCAGCACCCGGCCGTAGCCAAAGGAGCCGTCTGCGAGAGGAATTCTCAAGAACGACCCGGGCTTGTAGAGGCGCGGCATCTGCTAAAATCCCGTGTATGGGTGAAGTAGGCCCCACAACTCCGTGGCGGCTTCGTGAAACCGTCGGCCTCGTGGATTGTCCTTCGCCACGCCGCGTACGGCATTCTCGGTGCGATAGGGCTCTCCGGTGTCGGAGCGGGCGCCTCCCAGGGAATCAATCAACTGCTGCTCTCTCCCGCGAATCCGCCAATACGCGACGTCATCATATCTCTGGCCATAGTCAATGGCGCTCCCAACATCGAACCTATCCACTTCTGCATCGGCAAAAGCAGCGTTCTCCGGCTCGACGCTCTCATCCATGTGATGATTTTTATCGCGAAGGAGAATGGCCGCAATCGCTTGAAGTGCGAGGGACTGGGTGACATCAACGATCATGCTGGTCCGCCCCGCGTAGAAGCGGTGGGTTGTCTTGTTGAGTTTCGTGTAGGTGACGTAGATACGCCCCAGCCGTTTCTTGTCACTCTTGTCGGGCTCTGGCTTGGGCGCCACGCCAGGAGAAGCCTGGGTCGGGTATTGACCTTGGACCCAGCCCATCACATCGCCGAAGTGCGTACCGTAGTACTCGTCCGCGATATCGATGGGCGTCTTCTCCCCATTCGCGGCCGCCCTGGCCGTCAGGCACACCAGCAGGCCACTGCCGACCGCCGCCACCACCGCGCCTCCCACCACCACCACCTCTCCCGCCGCGCCGCCAGCCCCAACCTCCGCGCCCGGGATGCTGTCGGGCACGAGCCGGAGCACACCGCGGGGGATGCCATCTCCCAGTCCCTCGCCGGACAGCCCCTCCAGGAGAGGTGCCGAGAGAGGGGTGAGCGGCTCCACGGGAGCAGCACCCGCCGTCGCCGCCACCAGCACTACCCGCATCCCCGCCTGCGGAGCAGTCACCGCCTCCTTCCGTGCCCCGGCAGCACCGTCACGGCGCGGGATATAGACGCAGTGCTGGGGCGGCTCCGGGGAACTACGGATGCTCGGAGCCATGCCGCTACACCCCAACACCACCATGCACAGCAGCACCACCCACCCTCGTGGCACGCAGCGCCTCCGGGCGTTGGCCCCTGCTGGGAAGAGTTCGAATTTACAGGTGGGGCGCGCGTTCCTGTCAACATGAGACCCTGGGGCAAAGGCTCTACGGTGGTCCTACCGGTGGGATCTCGCTCGCCAGGAACTCCAGGCGGCGGGTTCGATTCCCGCCGCCTCCAGTGGGAACAGCACGGTACCTACGATGCCCCGGGCGCTGGGCGGACTCGGAGGCGGGGCCGAAGTTCAGCCCGTCGCTGGTGGAGTTCTTCACGCGCAGGAGCGCTCCCGCAGGTCCGGCGACCGCGCGAATCGTCGCGAGCACGGCGTAGGTGAACCCCGCCCCCCTACTGCGGACGTGGTATGGCCCGGGTGGTCAAGGAAGACCTGTATGGTCATCCCCGCGTCGCCGTGCTAGGAACCCGCCCTCGGGAGGACATCATGAAAAAGGAAGACAAATCCTGGAGCGGAGGACCGCTGGGGCCGTATCACGTCACCCTGCGCCATCGCGCCATCGGCGGAGGACTGGGGCGCCTGTACGAGGCTCGCAACAACGAGACGGGCAACCCTGCCCTGGTGCTCGTGCCCGGACCCAAAGGAGATCTGCGGGCAGAAGAAAATTGGCAGGTGCGCGTCATCGCCAACGTCTCACCGCCCTACCTCGTACTGGAGGTGGAGTACGCGCCCGAGAACGGGCAACCACGGCAGCTGTCGTGGATGCTCGAGCGGTGGGCCGCTGCCATGGTACGCATCGACACGCGGCCGGAGGCGCGAGCACACCTGACGGGAGGTGCGAAGGAGTCTCGTCCGCGTCCGGTGGGCCGGCTCGGTTCGCCCGGTGGAGCCCTGGGGCTGGCCGCGCTGATCGCGCTCGCGGTGGTCCTCTGGCCACATGCCACCGTGCACCCGCAGGAGGTGCACTCCCTGGAAGTGCATTCCATGGAGAAGAACCTTGTCCTCACCAGTTCGAGCGACGAGCCCGTAACGGGGATTGAGGGCTTCCCCTTGCCCGACAAACCCGTGGCGGGCCAGAAGAAACCCCCATGCGATGCCATGCGTGCCGAAGTGGAACTCCGCGGTGGGTGCTGGATGGAAATCGCCAAACACCCGCCGTGTCCTAAAGACGTCGCCGAGTACCAGGGCAAGTGCTACATCGGCGTAGGAACCGCCCCCCGCGCCCCCACATCCATTGGCCCCTGAAGCGTCAGGCCGACTGCTCCACCTGGGAATCGCGCACGCCCAGCTCGCGCGCGCATAGGAGGTTATGACATCAGCGGCTCGAGCGGCGCGGGCCCCGCCCCGGTATCGCTTGCAAGCACATCCCCAGATCAATCCATGCCAAAGTTCGGACATGTCCACCGCGACCATCGCCGCGCTCGAGGGCGCCGCCGCCAGCCAGACCCTCCATACCTGGCTGGCGGCGCTGCCGGAGCTGCCTGCTCGCGCGCACCCTCGACATCCCTGGGCTCGCCGCGCTGCGTGAATGAGGGTTGGCGGATCTGGTCCCTCCAGGAAGAACACGAGGAGCACCTCGTCGTGCACGAGGAGCTCAACCTGGCACGGCTCCCCCGCGCTGCCGCGGGCACGCGCCGTGGCCACTGTCCTGGCGTGCCCAAGGAACCAAATTGGTTCTTGTTGGACCAAAACACATGCGAGGCGCGTAGCATGCGCGGCGTGAGCACGGCTGGCGCCCTCCTCTTCCTGCTCCTGTTGGCCCTGCTCCTGGCGGGGATGCTGTCCATCGTCTTCCACACGCTGAGGACGGGCATCTCCCCCATGCCCACCTCGGGGAAGGTGCGCCGTCAACTGCTCTCGCTGCTCCCCGAGGAGCTCGAAGGCACGCTGCTGGAGCTGGGCTCCGGCTGGGGCACCCTGGCCTTCGCGCTGGCGGACCACTGCCCTCGCGCCCGGGTGGTGGCCTTCGAGCTGTCCCCGCTTCCCCATGCCTTCTCGCGGCTGCGCCAGCGCCTCGCCCCGCGTCCCAACCTCCAACTCGTGCGCGAGGACTTCTTCCGCGCCTCCTTCGCGGAGGCCTCGGCCGTCGTCTGCTACCTCTACCCCGGCGCCATGAGCCGCCTGGCGCCCAAGCTGACCCAGGAACTCGCTCCCGGCACCCGCATCCTCAGTCACACCTTCGCGCTCCGAGGGTGGAAACCCCTGCGCACCCTCGCCGTCGACGACCTGTACCGCACGCCCATCTACCTCTACGAGGTGCCGGCCCGCGAGGGCGCAACCGGGGCCGCGGAGACGGAACCTGGACGGTAGGCCCCACCGCCTCCTTTCCTCGGAAGTCATGCCGCCGACCCGCCCTGTGCGGTCCTCCGCTCCTGTCAGACCCACCGGATACGATTCCCTTCGTCGCCGCGAGACCACCGTGGCGCGCAAAGGGAGGGACTCGTGGCAGACATCGCGGACGGCGCCCAGGTCGAACTGCAGGGCTCTGGCTCCAAGCCGTACATCCTGAAAAACACCGGTGGCGTGTACTCGTGCTCGTGCCCGGCGTGGCGCAACCAGTCCATCGCCATCGAGCGGCGCACGTGCAAGCATTTGCGCAAGGTCCGCGGGGATGCGGCGGAGGACGCCCGGGTGGGCGCCTCGGACACCAGCGCTCCGGCCCGGCCGGCGGCTCGCAACGTCCGCCCCAAGTCCGGCGTGAACACGGTCGCGGGCGCGGAGTCCGACGCCGTCACCGCCCCGCCGCTGCTGCTGGCCCACTCGTGGGAGAACGATGTCGACCTGACGGGCTGGTGGATGAGCGAGAAGCTCGACGGCGTCCGGGCCTACTGGGATGGCAAGCAGTTCTTCTCCCGCCAGGGCAATCCGTTCCTCGCGCCCGACTGGTTCACCGCGAAGCTTCCCGATTATCCGCTCGACGGCGAGCTGTTCGGCGGGCGCAAGAAGTTCCAGCGCACGGTGAGCATCGTGCGGCGGCAGGACCGGAGCGATGACTGGAAGGAGCTCGCCTTCGTCATCTTCGACGCGCCGAAGCTGGACGCGCCCTTCGAGGAGCGGCTCGCCCACTGCCAGCGGTTCGTGGAGGACGTAGCGCCCCCGTACGCCGAGTGGCTGGAGCACCAGCCCTGCAAGGGCGTGACGCACCTGCGCGAGGAGTTGGCCCGGGTGGAGGGCTTGGGCGGCGAGGGGCTGATGCTGCGCAAGCCGGGCTCGCGCTACGAGGCGGGCCGCTCCCACACGCTGCTGAAGGTGAAGAGCTTCAAGGACGACGAGGCGCGCGTGGTGGGGCACGCGGCGGGAGCGGGCAGGCACAAGGGCCGGCTGGGAGCGCTCGAGGTGGAGTTGCGCGACGGCACCCGCTTCTCCGTGGGCACCGGCCTCTCGGACCAGGAGCGGGAGAACCCGCCCGCGGTGGGCACCATCATCACCTTCCGCTACCAGGAGCTGTCCAACGACGGCGTGCCGCGCTTCCCTTCGTATGTGGGGGTACGCATCGACGCCGCCCCCTTCGAGCCCACGGCCCGCCGCAAGCGCGCCTGAGGGGGAATTTAACCTTCCGCCGGCTCCGGGGTTTTTCAGGGGCAGATGACGCCGGGAAGCAGTCCCGGCGCATCACCCGAAGGAGAACCCCGCCATGCGTCTGAAGCTCGCCCTGTCCGCCGCCGTTGCCTCGCTGCTGTTCGCTGCTCCCGTGCTCGCCGAGGAGCCCGCCGCCGCCCCTACGGGCCACGAGGGCAAGCACCACCATGGCAAGCACAAGGAGAAGAACAGGGACGCGAGGATGCTCCGCAAGCTCGAGCGCATGGAGCACCGGCTCAACCGCGCCGTCGAGCGCGGCCGCCTCACGCAGCAGCAGGCGGACACGTTCCTCGCCGAGGCCCGGCAGCTCCGCGACGACGCCCGGGCGCAGCTCCAGGCCGGCGGGGGCCAGTTCACCGAGGAGCAGAAGCAGCAGCTCCGAGAGCGCAAGCAGGTCCTGCGCGAGAAGGTGCGCGCGGCCATGAAGGCTTCCCAGCCCCAAGCCCAGTAACCTGGCCGGGCCCCGTCAGGGCCCTGGCGCGGGAGCTTCGAGCCGGGGAGCCCACATGGGCCATGTGCGGGCTCCCCTTCCCTCCTCTCAGCGGCGGAGGAGGCTCACTCGTTGGCGTCGAGGACGCCGTCGGCATCGCGGTCGATGCCCATGCGCACGCCCGTGCCCGGCGGCACGCCCATCAGCGTGAAGTGCGAGCTGCCCGCGGTGGCCGAGTCCTGGAGCTGCGCCCGGGTCATGCTGGAGGCACCGGCCGCGTCCACGTCGTACACGCGGGTGAGCGGGTTGTAGTAGAGGCCGCGCACCACGCCGTTCACCTTGCCCTTGATGATGAGATCGATCTTCCCCGCGCGGGCCTGGGTCTCGAGCAGGGTGATTTCGGCCCCCACCGCCGTGCTGCTGGCGTTGGCGGAGCTGATGGTGAGCGAGTAGCCCACGGCCGGGGCCATGCCGGTGGGGAAGGTCAGCAGGTAGGCGGTGAGGTTCGCGCGGCGCGTCGGGTCCGTGGAGAAGGTGCCGAAGACGGGCTGCGCGAGGAACTCGTCGAGCGTGGCGATGGCGCCGTCATGGGTGAAGCCGAAGCCGCCCAGGCTGGTGCCGCCCACTGTCTTCCGGAAGTTGTTCTTCTGGTAGAGGTTGCGCAGGTGCGCCGTCTTCATGTCCTGCGGCTCCTGCAGCGCGTTGGCGGGGAAGATCGTGCGGTTGGTGCCGCCCGCGGTGGCGGTGTGGCAGCCGTTGCACGTCACGCCCGAGCGGAACTGCTCGTTGAAGAAGGTGTTCTCTCCGGCACGGGGATCTCCCCCGCCGAAGCTCGCCGGCAGCGTGTCGTCGCGGTTGCGGTTGGGGTTGGGAGACAGGCGCACCGTGTTGATGAAGTCGGTGTAGGCCTGCATGTCCGCGGAGGCGAGCGTCGAGCCGCCCATCAGCGCGGCGAAGGCGCCGTTGAAGTCGTTGAAGCTCGCCATGTCCCCGCGCCAGTGCAGGGGATTCTGGCCCTTCACGCCCTTGAGCGTCTGCGTCGTCATGGGGCCCTTCATCGGGTGCAGCGAGAAGCTGCCGGTGTTCGGGTCCACCACGGTCTGCATGTTGCCCCCCGGGTTGCCCAGATCCCAGGCGAGCTGGTCCAGGTCCGCGTCGATGTGGCACGAGGCGCACGAGGCGGTGCCGTTGCCGGACAGCTTGGCGTCATAGAGGAAACCGCGGCCCTGGCGAATGGCGGTGGGGCTGGGATCGAAGCCCACGGGCACCTCGCGCACCACGGCGGCCGTGGAGGTATTCACCACGGAGAGCGTGTTGGAGATGCGGTTGATGACGTAGAGGGAGCCGGAGGCGGCGTGCAGCGCCAGGCCGCGCGGGCCGCGCTTGGTCCGCGGGTTGACGGTGGAGCCGGTGGACGGACCCACCTCCACCCGGGCCACCACGTTGCCGGTGGCGGCGTCGATGCGCGCCACCCGGTCCGTGCCGAAGGAGGCCACCCAGGCGTTGGAGCCGGAGGCCTCGAAGAGGATGTCCGTGGGCTGGGCCAGCGCGGTGCTCTTCGCGGCGGCGTTGGGCAGCACCGAGTAATCGAGGCCCGGGTTGAGATCCACCACGGTGATGGCGGGCGTGCTGCCGGTGGTGATGCGGGTGATGCGGTTGTCCACGATGTGGCCGCGCAGCGTGGGCTCGAAGCGCACCAGGTTGCGCGCCTCGGTGTTGGCCACGTACAGGTTGCCGGTGGTGGGCTGCACCGCCAGCCCCAGGTTCACGGTGCCCACGCGCGAGAAGTAGCGCGTCACCGTCTGGGTGCTGGCGTTGATCTCCACCACGTCGTTGTCCGGCATGGTGTAGCGGACCACCGTGGACCAGTTCGGATCCCTGGCATCCACGATGAGGCCGGCGTCCGGCGCGGGCGGCAGGCTGGAGTTGGTGGGAGCAGGCTGGGCCGGGGCGAGGTTCGCGGGGATGATGGTGGTGCGGTTGCCGGACAGCGCGAAAGCGGCGTACACGCTGCCGCCGCTCGGGCTCACCGCCAGCGCCCGAGGGTGCTCACCCTGGAGCGCAATCGTCTTCACCAGCGCGCGCGTGGCCGGGTCGTACACGCGCACCTCGTTGCGGCGCGCCACAGAGACGAAGGCCCGCTGCGGCGAGCCCGCGAACACCACGTCCGCCGGCTCGTCTCCCACCTGGAGGGTGTCCACCACGAGCCCCTGGGACAGCGAGACGATGCTGATGCTGTCGGACACGTGGTTGACGACCCACACCTCGTCATTGGTGCGCGCGTTGACGGACACCGGCTCCAACCCCACCGGGATCTCCGCCAGCAGCGTGGGCGACTGGGGGCTGGACAGGCTGAACACGGACAGCCGCGAGTCGGCCGTGTTCGTCACCAGCAGCTTCGTCCCGTCCGGCGTCAGCCGCGCCGGATGGACCTGCGGACTCTCGAAATGCTCATAGGCGGTCTGGGCCACGGCACGGCCGGCCCCGCACAACACCAGCAGCGCTGACAGCAGCAGCGATGCCGCATGGATTCGATGCATGGCTCAATCCTCGAGGGTGAAAAGGTCAAGCCAGCTTAACCATAAATTCCATGAATTTTCAAAACCCGAGAATTACTGGAGCATCAAGGATTTCAGCCCGGGCGTTCTCGAGGAGCCAAGGCCCGCGGAATCCGGAGCATTCCGCTCCGCGGGCCGGCTGTCCGGAGGCGTCCCGGCTACTTCGCGTCCTCGACCGTCCGGTTCTTCATCAAGGTGGGGTCGCCGATGAAGCCGGAGAACATGAGGCGGTTGGGCGAGCACCTGCCCGCGTCGGCCACCTTGCCGGGCGTGGCGTTGTCGACGAGCACGGAGGTCACCGTGGCGGGTGCGGCAGTGGGGTTGCGCTCCAGCAGGAGCGCGGCGAGCCCCGCGACGTGCGGCGAGGCCATCGACGTCCCACTGAGGGGGCGGGTGGCGGTGTCATCGGAGATCCACGCCGAGGTGATCTTGTCGCCCGGAGCGAAGACATCCACGCAGGTGCCCCAGTTGGAGAAGGAGGCGCGCTTGTCGCCGTCGGTGGTGGCGCCCACGGTGATGGCGTTGGGGCTGCGGGCCGGCGAGCGCGAGCAGGCATTCAGGTTCTCGTTGCCCGCCGCGACGACGAAGGTGACCCCCGAGGCGATGGCTTTGCCCACCGCTTCATCGAGCGACTCGCTCTTGCTGCCGCCCAGGCTCATGTTGGCCACGGCGGGGAGCTGCTTGTTGTTGGCCACCCAGTCCACGCCGGCGATCACCCCGGCGATGGAACCCGAGCCGCTGCAGTTGAGCACGCGGACCGCATGGAGCTGGACGTTCTTGGCGACGCCGTAGACCTGGCCTCCCACGGTGGCGGCCACGTGCGTGCCATGCCCATTGCAATCATTGCCCTTCTGCCCATCCGAGAAGGAGTCGAAGTCGGCCTGCGCCCGGCCGCCGAACTCGGCGTGCGAGATGCGGATGCCGGTGTCGATGATGTAGGCGTGCACGCCCTTGCCACTGGCGCTGTAGAGGTAGGTCTTGTCCAGGGGCAGGTCGCGCTGATCGACCCGGTCGATGCCCCAGGTGGCCTCGGGCTGGCGCTCACCGATGGCGCGCACCACGCCGTTCTCCTCCACGTACGCCACCAGGGGATCGGCCGACATGGCCCGGGCCTGCTCCGGGGTCATCCGGCTGGCGAACCCGCGCAGCGCATGCTCGTAGGTGAAGAAGGCGCTGCCGCCGTAGCGCGCCGAGAGGCTCTCCGCGGCCAGGGAGGGGGCGAGCTGCTTCTCGCCCGGACGCGGCGCCTGGAGGACGACGATGTACTCGCCCTGCACCGGCTGGGACGCGGCGATGAACTTCCCCTCGCGGGCCATGGGCTCCAGGGTGGAGGCCGTGGGGCACGGCTCCTCGGGAGGCAGGGTCGGCGGTTTCGGAAGGGTCCTGGCCGGGCACCCCAGCAGCAAGGACACGGACACAGCGGACACGGCCATCCACGACACGGTACGGAGACGCATCGCTTCCCCCTGTTGCCAGTTAATGGAAGACTACCTGTTTCAGTTTAATGGGACGTCTGACGCCCCCATTTCCTGTCCACGCCATCCGCACGCCTGTTCAAAAGCAGACAGGCGGCCGGGGCGGGATGGATGTCTTCCATTGTCCGCTACTTCCGGGGCGGCGGCTCCACCCTGCCGGGCTCCTCAGGAGAAGGCTCGCGCTTGAAGGGGCTCCAGGCCACCACCACCTCCTGGCCCGCTGCGTCATGGCCATACAGGGAGTCGAGGATCTGTTTGATGCCGGGCGAAGCCTCGGAGGCACTCACCGTCACGTAGCCGCGGAAGCCTCCGTTGCCGAGCGCCTCCTCCACCTGGAGCACCTCGCGCCAGGGCCGCATGGAGGTGTCCGCCTGACCGTCCCAATGGAGGGAGATGCGCTCGAGGCGCTCCCAGGTGACAACGGTCCCTTCCGGGACGCGGACCACCACGTCACTGCGCCAACCGCCCTCGGGGAGAGGGCGCCAGCGGGAGACCCGCAGATCCACGGGAGGAGGCGTGTCCGAGGGAGGCTGCCCGCGGATGAGCGCGAACGCCGTGGCTTCCAGGGGTCCACCCCGGTCGAGGCGGGCCTGGAGCCGCACGGTGAAGCTCTTGACCTCCTGGGGGCCGAGGCCCTGGAGGTCCGGCGCATAGGAGTACTCGACGCGGGGCTCAGAGCTGGTGGAGACGGCGCCATTGCCAAAGTCCCATGCGTACGCCACGACGCGCGCACTGCCCTGGTAGAGCGCCTGGAACGAGAAGCTCGCCGGTCCTCCCTGGACGACCGCGATGCGGAGGGGCTCATTGCGCTGAGTCTCCTGCTCGCCGCACCGGCGCACGTCGAGCTCGATCTCGCGTTCGGCCAGCACGCCGACGCGCCGCCCCCCGAGATCCGTGCAGACCTGGAAGCGCACCCGGTACCTGCCCGCCGTCTCTGGCGCCCGCCACTGGAGCGTCGAGCCGGGATGCAGCTCGGCGCCGCTCCCGGCCACGGGCCAGACCCACCGGTAGACCGCGCCCGGCTCGGGCTCTCCGCCGAGACGGGCGGACAAGCCCATCACCTCGCCCGCGCACACCCAGGGACGGTCCGTGTCGATGCCCTCGACCACGACACTGGACGCCAGCGAGACCCGCTCCTCATTCAGGGCCGTGGAGAGCGCCTCCCCGGTGGCCACCAGTGAAGCGGACACGGGTGGCACGGAGGGAGGTGGCGGAGGAGCCGAAGGCACCGGAGGCGGTACCTCCGCGACGGGCAGACGGCGCTCGGTGCCGGGGGGAGACGGGAGCGGCTGCTCGCCGGTGGGCCGGGGCCACCACGAGACGGCGAGCGCGAGCAGCAGCGCCGTGGCGGCGAGCCCCACGGCGACGCGAGCACGCGTCCTGGCGGCAGGACGCTCCGGGGGTCCAGGTGGCACGGGGGCGTTGAGCACGGAGGGCTAGAACCCGAAGTCGTTCAGGTGACGGCGGTAGCCCTGCGAGTTGGGCCGGTACCACTCATCATCCCAGCCCTTGAACTCCACATCGTCGAGCAGACGCTCGGTCTTGCTGTTGAGGGTGACGGAGTTGATGAGCTGCACCGTGGTGGAGCCCACGTTCCGGGAGACGAGCCGGTTGGTGGTGGAGGTATCGAGATATTGATAGGTGGTGCGGCTGCAGAAGTCCTGGGCGAAGCAACCACTGTCACAGGTGCTCAGGTTGTTGTAGCTGGCGTGTTTGTCTTCAGCCATGTAGAGCGTGGGCCAGCCGCGAGAAGCATTGCGGGAGTCGATCGCGGTGTCGTATTCGAGCTGCCCATACGAGTACCAGGCCGACGAGTCACAGCTGCTCTTGCGATGGGCGGACAGGTAGGCCCAGTCGAGGTACCACCTGCCGGCAGAGTAATGGACCTCGAGGATCTGGAACTCGGGGTCTCCGTCGTGGCCGGTGGAGACGCCGGTGTCCTCGAAGAAGGTGTCCATGTAGAAGATCTGGAGGGTGCGGGTGGAGAAGCTGGTGCTCTTCACCGCGAAGTAGGGGCGCCGGGCGTGGCCGCTCTCGCCGCTGTCGAACCAGAAGAGGGGCATGAACCAGAAGGCGACCTGGTACTCACAATCGTCGTTGAGCCCATCACGGTCGGCATCCGTGCCGGTGCCCCAGCAGTTGTCGCCGTAGGGGATGGTACCGAGACCATTGGCGCGGGCGGTCCCCTGCATGGCGAGTAACAACCCCAACGACACAACTGCGATCCTGGCGAAGCGGTTCATTCAAGTCTCCCGGGGAAATAAGGGACGCACAAGATACACCCGAAGTCCATGGCGCGGTGCGTTCCTAGAACACCGACCAGTTTGACGGGATTTTCCTCAAGGAAAACCGCTACTTGGCGCAGTCCAGACATCGCGCATGTCGTTACAGGCAGCTGAAATCATTGAGGTTTTTCCCAAACTGGTCGGTGTCCTAGTGGTCACTTTCGTCCACGGCTTGGACGCGCGCGTCCGCCTGGGCCTCCATAACGGACGTTTTCGTCCATCACGCCTGCCTGCGCTTTAGGCCGGTGGCCGTCGGCTGACCTGGGGTTGGCATTGGGATTGTCGCTCAACAGTTGTTGGCGTCCGCATGCGCCCATCCACTTCCGACACTGCCCTGTCAGGCTTCGAGCGCAGCCTGGCCGTCGTCATCGGCATCAATACCTACGACCACGGCATTCCGCCCCTCCACAATGCGGTGCGCGACGCCAAAGCCGTTGCCGACTCCCTGGAGCGACAGGGCTTCGAGGTGCTCCGGCTCCTCGACTCGCAAGCCACCCTCTCGTCCCTCTCCGACCTGCTGTCCCGTCACCTCCCCTCCCTCCCGTCGCCGCCTGACAGACTCCTCATCTACTTCGCCGGCCACGGCCTGGCGCATACCGACGAGCAGCACCAATTCTCCGGCTTCCTGCTGCCCTCCGACGCTCGCCGCGACGACACCGCCTCCTACTGGCCCATGGCCTCCCTTCGCGATGCGCTGCGCCACCTGCCCTGCCGCCATCTGCTGCTCATCCTGGATTGCTGCTTCGCGGGTGCCTTTCCCCACTCCCCCTCGCGCGACCTCCGCGCCCCCTCCCAACCCGTCCCCCTCTACCTCGAGCGCTTCCGTCACTTCTCGTCCCGCCGCTCCTTCCAACTCCTGCTCTCCACCGCTCACGATGAACTGGCTTCCGACAGGCTCCTGGCCAAATCCGCCCAGGAGTCGCTTGGCAACGGTCTCCACTCCCCCTTCGCCCTGGCTCTCCTCCAGGGACTCCAACCCCGCTCACCCGCCGACACCAACCAGGATGGCCTGCTCACGGCCGCGGAACTCTACACCTTCCTGCGCGACAGGCTCGTCTCCCTCGTCCCCTCCCACTGCCAGCAGACCCCATCCCTCTGGAACTTGGACTGGCACGACGGTGGCGAGTTCCTCTTCCTTCTCTCGGACACCTTCCCTTCGCTTCCCCCCGCAGCGCCGCTGTCCCAGCACTCCAACCCCTACCTCGGCCTGCGCCCCTTCTCCTTGGCCCAGCGCCACCTGTTCTTCGGCCGCGAGCGCCTCGTCGATTCGCTCCTCGAGCGCTTGTGCGCCCAGCCCCTCCTGCTGCTGTGCGGTCCCTCCGGTGCTGGTAAATCCAGCCTCGTCCACGCGGGCCTCCTGCCCCGCCTGACCGAGGACCCATCCTGGCGCGTCCCTCCCTCCCTGCGCCCCTCGGCACGGCCCTTCCACGCGCTATCCTCGTGGCTCGCCTCCCTGGCTCCCAATACCGAGGCGCCCTCGGCCGCCGTCCTCGCCTCGCGACCCCGCTCCGCCGCCGAGTTCCTCGGCTCCTTTCTGTCCCGCCACCCCGAGCACTCCGTACTCCTGGTCATCGACCCGCTTGAGGAACTCGTCACCGCGTGCCTCGACGACCCACTGCGCCGAGCCTTTCTGCGCGTGTTGTCCAGCCTCCTCCAGCTCTCCCACCCTCGGCTCCACCTGCTGTTGCTGCTACGCTCGGACTTCGAGCCACACTTCCTCTCCCTTCTCCAGCCATCCGCGATTCCTTCCGCGCTCTGGCATGGCGGCCGCATCAACCTCCCGCCCATGAATCGGGATGAACTGCGCCGCTGCATCGAGAAGCCCGCCGAGGCCTGCGTCCTCTTCTTCTCCCCTGGCCTCGTCGAGCGCCTGTTGGATGACGTCGAGCAGATGCCTGGCGCACTGCCCCTGCTCTCGGTGGCGCTCAGCGAGCTGTTCGACGCCTACCTGGCCAGTGGCCGGGGTGACCGCACCCTCTGCTTTGAGGACTACCA
>DASQMW010000170.1:0-23229 GCA_035645295.1 Archangium sp. | reverse complement strand
GGCCCGGAACCTCTATGGTGAAGTGCGCGTCTGGGCCGTGGACGAGCCCGTGGCGCTGCACTACACCGATGGCGGCGTCGCGGGCACTCCCCCGCCCGAGCCCGAGGCGGGCCGCACCTATGCCGCCGGCTCCTCCGAGACGCTGTACTTCCAGGAGCCGACGCTCTCCGCCATCCAGTCGCCGCAGGGCCATGACAACCGCTCCTCGCCCTTCGTGGGGCAGTTCGTCACCATCGGCCGCGCCCCCGAGTCTGGCGCCGTGCAGTACCAGAACTGCCCGGCTCGCGACCTCAACGGCGATGGCCAGCCGGATCCGGAGCCAGCCAAGCCCGTCACGCTGCTGGTGACGGGGACGGATCCCTCCGGCTTCTTCGTCACCGACATCACCGCCTGCCCCGTGCGCGAGGACACCAGCTCCGCCGCCCAGGTGCGCACCCCCGAGCCCAGCGGCTTCCTGCCCGGCTCGTTCGGCTCCATGTTCGTCTACAACTACAGCTTCCCCGAGGGCCTGGACCCGGGAGATCTGCTGTGGACGCTCTCCGGCTCCATCCAGGAGTTCACCTCCACCACGCAGCTCACCTTCCCCTCCTGGACGGTGCGCGAGCGCGTGCGCCTGCTGCCGCCGGATCAGTGGAACAAGTACCTGGCTCTCAACCCGCCGGTGGAGCTCAACCTGCGCCACTGCGGCCTGGACAACACGCTGGCGCCCTTCGTCACCGACACCACGTGCGGCCACAACCGGCGCAACATGAAGATGGAGAGCCTGGAGTCGGGCCTGGTGAAGCTGCGCCGCATCCGTTTCCCGCAGGTCTTCAAGAACTGCGACTTCAACGGCGATGGCCAGCTGCCCATGTTCTGCGAGACGACGATCGACGGCGTGTGGACGTGGGCCGGCTGCGCCTTCCCGGCTCCCGCGGTGGATCCGGACGCCGAGGAGCGTCAGTGCAGCATCGACTGCACCACCGGCTCCGGCGCGTACCAGAACACCCGCTGCTCCGAGCGCTCCCAGTTCACGGGCTTCGGCCAGTTCGTCGTGGAGCTCGCCGGTCCCGGACCGCGTGCGGCCGGCCTGGATGACACGCTGGCCAACCGCCAGCAGGACGTCGTCCTGTCCGACACCACCTCGAAGAAGATCGCCTCGGGCTACGAGCCGGGCGCCGCGGTGAGCATCTGGTGCGACGTGGACACCTACCTGGCCTTCGGCGAGGGCACCGTCACCGCCACCACCAAGGACGAGCTGCTGCCGGCCAAGACGCGCAAGGACGTCCTCATGCGCTCCGGCGAGAGCCTGGTGGCCTTCCTGGCCGCGCAGCCGGTGGCGGTGACCCCGGCGCCGCGCTGCTCCGTGGCGCGCAACACCCATACCCGCGTGCTCCTCACGACGAAGGACGCCGTGCCGGACCTGAAGGTGGACTGCGACGCGAGCGGCACGGACGAGGCGGCCCAGCAGTGCCGCTACCTGCACGGGGCCACCTTCGACGTGGTGGGCCACCTGCGCCACGTCCAGGCCGCCCGGCCGCGCTGGATGGTACTGCCGCGCGACCAGGACGATCTCTGCTGCTACCCCGGCCCCGGCATGCAGTGCCCGCGGCCCATCAAGCCTTGTCAATGATGTCGTTGTCTTGAACGAAGTGAGCGCCCCATTCCCAGGGGCGCTGGGAAGGAGCGGCGCCCCCACGCCGCGCCTGGAGGGAATTTGAGAACGCTGCTGCGCACGCTGGCCCTGACCGGGCTCACCCTCTCCGCGCCCGCCTGGGCCGGAGACTTCGTCGACACCCGCTTGTCCTTCGCCTTCGCGGACGACAACGTCTTCGCCAATGCGGGCGAGACGACGCCCAACAGCCCCACGGCCCGGTTCGGCGGCGGACTGCAGAACACCCAGTTCTACGACAACTTCAACACCCGCTTCTCCGGCTTCGAGACGCTGTCCAACATCGTCCTCTACAAGCGGATGCCGGCCTTCTTCGAGGGCCTCACCACCGAGGCGGCCCTCACGGTGCTGATGCTCGAGCGGCCCTCGGGTGGCATCGATCTGCGGGACAACTCCAGCTACATCCGTCTGCACTACCGGCCCACGGGCTGGGGTGAGAACGAGGGCCTGTCGCTCACCGGCTTCCCGGTGTCCGCGGACCGCTTCCGGCTGGGCTACGCCTACCGCATCTCCTGGGGCGGCAGCGGCGCCTTCACCACCCGCGCCGCCGCGGCGGGCGTGCCGGGCGCCCGGCTCCAGCTCACGCGCGACCGGTGGTACGCGTACGCGGGCGCCAAGACGGCCCTGGTGCTCAACGATCTCATCAAGGAGCAGGAGACGCTCTACGGCTTCATGGCGGGCGCCGGCTGGGACGTGTTCGAGACGCTGCGCGTGGAGGCCGGCGGCGGCTACTTCCAGAAGGGCATCGTCCCGGGCCTGGCCGCGCTCGGTGTCGAGGCGCCGGTGAACTCGGCGGGCGCGTCCGCGCAGGCCGTCTACCATGTGGGCGTGCCGGTGGGCACGAGCATCGACTTCCGGCTGTACCGGAACGATCCCGAGGTCTACCAGCGCTTCTTCTCCCCGGAGCAGTACCCGGGCGGCCTGTCCTACTCGGTGTCGCTCGAGGGCAGCTACCTGGTGCAGACGCTGTCGGATCCGGACGTGTTCGGCCGCACGGTGCCGCAGGAGGCCAAGGCGGTGGCACTGCAGGCGCGCGCCAAGTGGAACTACTGGCGCTTCCACGTGCTGGGTCTCTACCGCGACCTGTCCTTCATCCAGTTCGAGGTGCCCGGCCTGCCGCCCTTCAACGACTTCCCGGATGGCACCGAGGTGAAGCCGGAGATGTTCGTCGCCGTGGGCGCGGACTACCACATCCCCGCGCTGCACTTCACCCCGGGCTTCATCGTCGGCGTGCAGCAGCCGGCGTCGTTCCGCAGCCCGGATCCGCTCTTCGGCGGCAACAACCCGCCCCCGGGCCTCACGGGCACGCGCACCGTGGTGGTGCGTGACGTCAACGTGCTGAGCATCCTCCCCACCACGTGCGGCGACGACAACGCCATCTGCCGCGCTGATCCCATCATCTCCGCCAAGGGCACCTTCCGGTGGGATCTCTCCGAGAGCGTCTCCACCGTGGGCGAGGTCTATTACACCTACGACCGCAACCGGACGACCTTCCGGGACGACGTCTTCGGCGTCGCGCAGCCCAGCTTCGAGGATCCGCACGCGCTGGGCTTCAACATGCTGCTGCAGGCGCGCTTCTAGCCGCTGTCGGCCCTCCCGCCCCTCGCTCTCCCTCTCGGGGAGAGGGGTGGCGGGCGCAGGGCCTGGGAAAGCGTTCCGTCACATTCCGGTGCCCGCTCCTCCACCCGGGTGTCATGGGGGGCGGAGCGCACGCATGGGACGAGACGACACGCTGTTGATGAACCTTCCTCCCCCGGTGGTGGACGTCCAGCGACGCTCGCCGGAACCGCTCCCCGCCACGGGCCTCCTCCAGGCGGGCGCCTCCCGGGTGGACCTCACGCCCGGCTTCCTGTCGCCGCTCGCGGGCTGGGGCCCCACCTTGCTGGGCTCGCGACGCGCACGTGCGGCGTGGGGCCGGCTCTTCGCCCGGGTGCTCGTGCTGGACGACGGCCAGGGCGAGCGCGTGGCCCTCATCGCGGCGGACCTCCACGCCGGCACGCGTTACCTCACCGAGCGGTTGGCGGAGCACACCGCGGCCCTGGGCCTGCACGTGGGCCGCCTCTTCCTCGCGGGCACGCACAACCACAGCGGGCCGGCCAACATCTACGCCAACACGTACTACGACACGTTCGCGCCGACCGAGTCGCTCCTCAAGGAGCGGGGTCTGGACCAGGTCATGGTGGACTACCTCGTGGAGCGGATGGCGCTGGCCGTGCGCGAGGCCTGCGCACGACTGCGGCCGGCACGTGTCGGTCACGGCGTGGCCCGCCTCTGGGGATTCTCGCGCAACCGGAGCCTCGCGGCCCTACGCGAGAACTTCCCCGGCCTGGACGAGGCGGCCCTCCGCCAGCGGGTCGCGGTCCTGGGCTTCCCCTCGGGCGCCCCACCCTCCGTGCCCGCGGGCCTCCCGGTCGATCAGGTCTGCGTGGATCCGCGCATCCAGGTCCTCTGGGCCGAGGAGGCCGAGGCACCCCACCGCCCCATCGGCGCCTTCGGGACCTTCGGAGCCCATGCGTCGCTGCTCGCCAAGGAGCACCCCCTGTGCTCGCCGGACTTCTTCGGAGTGGCCACACGGCACGCGGAGAAGCTGCTGCGCGGCGCGGCGGGAGGGCCCGGGCCGGTGGTGGGGCTCGCCGCGGGCGCCATCGGTGACGCCGATGCGGCGCGGCCCGGCATGACACTCGAGGCGCTGAAGAAGAAGCGCGAGGACCAGACGCAGAACCTGTCGTTGATGGAGGAGGTGGGCCAGGAGGTGGGCCGCCAACTCGCCCGGGCCTGTGCCGACGCACGCACGCACGTGCGCCCCTCGCTGCGCATCACCGCCCTCTTCGACGAGCCCACGATTCGCGACGCGACGTTGAAGGATGGCAGGCGCCTGCCACTGGCGGCCCTGATCGGCGCGCCCACGCTCCGGGGCTCGGAGATGGGCGGGGGCGTGCCCTTCTTCAAGGAGGGAGAGCGGCTGGAAGGGGTGCCGAAAGACGATCCGCAGTGGCCGAAGGCGCCTCCGCAGGCGCTGGCGCGGCTGATCCGCGAGTCCCTCAAGTACCAGCCGCACACCCTCCCCCTGCGGCTGCTGAAGGTGGGCGACTTGTGGCTGATGGGCTGTCCGGGTGAGCCGACCTCCTGGCTGGCGCATGAGCTGGCCCAGGCGATGCGCGAGCGGGGCGCACGGGAGGTCATGGTCGCGGGCGTGTGCGGTGACTACGCCGGCTATTTCACCACCGAGCGGGAGTACAAGGCGCAGCACTACGAGGGCTCGAGCACCCTTTGGGGACGGAACACGGAGCACTGGCTCCTGGAGCGCTTCGAGGCACTCGCGAGGAGCGCCGCGACGGCCATCCCCTCGGGCACGGCGCGCTTCACGGCGAATCCAGGCAAGCACCCGGCCCTCACGGCGCCCCGGCCCCCCACCGCCGAGCCCACTCCGTTCTGGCCCGGGCCGCCGGAGTTCGCGGCCCCGAGGGTCAGCAATGGACGGCTGGTGCTCGCGGGCCGGTGGTTCGCCTGGGCGCCGCAGGAGCGGAGCGAGCTGGGATGGGGAGCGTGGATCCGGCTCGAGGACGCGGACACCGGTGAGGTGCTCCAGAGCGCGAACCTGCCCCTCGATGACCAGCACCACACCTTCCTGCTGGAGTTCGCCGAGACGTCCGGCGTCCTGGAGTGGAAGTGGCTGGCCGTGCTCGACGACTGGCGGCATCTGCTGGGCCGGAGGATCCGCTTCCGCACCCAGGGGCCCAGGGGAGTGAGCGTCCGGCCCCCTCCCGGCGCACGGTGGCCCGAGCTGCGCCTCGTTCCGGGCGAGGCGCGGCTGACTCCTGCCGCCGGCGTGTAACCCCCTGTGCCAGCACTCCCCCCTGCTCAGGCCACACGGTCCGCCCGCGCCTTACTGAGGGGAGCCACCGGCAGCCCCTCACCCGGCGCCTCCTTCCGCGAGAGCCAGAAGCCAACCCGCTCCATCGCGGCGAAAGCCACCGGCACCACCAGCAGCGTCAGGAAGGTGGACGTGATGACGCCTCCAATCACGCAAATGGCCATGGGGGCCCGGAACTCGGCCCCCACGCCCTGACCGATGGCCACGGGCACCATGCCCGTGGCCATGGCGGCGCTCGTCATGAGGATGGGGCGCAGGCGGCGTGGACCGGCCTTCATCAGGGCCTGCTCCACCGTGTTGCCCTCACGCAGGTACTTCAGCGCGCCGTCCACCAGGAGGATGGCATTCTTCGTCACCAGGCCCATGAGCAGAATGATGCCAATCATCGCTCCCATGGAGACGTTGAAGCCCGAGAGCACCAGGCCCAACAGCGCGCCTACCAGTGCCAGTGGCAGCGATACCATGATGGTGAATGGGTGCTTGAAGGACTCGAACTGGCTCGCAAGCACCATGTAGATGAAAACGAAGGCCAGCAGGAACACGATGGCGAAGGCGCTGTTCTGCTCGTCCAGGCGCTTCATCTGCCCGTCGTAGATGAGCGAGTAGCCCGGGGGCAACGGCTGCTCGGCCATCTTGTCGCGGAGCTGCTTCGCCACGTCGCCCAGCGCACGGCCCTGGAGCTGGGCGTAGACGGCGATCTGCCGCTGACGGTTCTCATGCTCGATGACACTCGGGCCGTCCTGCAGCTCCACGCGCGCCATATCCGACACGGGAACCAGCCCTCGCGGCGTGAAGAGCTCGAGCTGGCGCACCCGCTCCGGGGTGGCGCGGTCGCGCTCGGACAGGCGCACGCGGATGTCCGTCTCGTCCGAGCCCTCGCGCAGCTTCGCGGCCACGTCGCCACCCATCGCCAGGCGCATCTGCATGGCGACCGCCGCGGCCGTCATCCCCAGGTCCTTGGCACGGGCCCGGTCCACCTTGATGGCCAGCTCCGGCTTGGGCGGGCTGAAGTCCACGCGCACGTCCGCGGTGCCCTCGATGCCTTGGAGAATCCGCGCGACGCGCTCCGCCTCCTCGCGCACGCGCCCCAGCTCCGGACCGGTGATGCGCACCATGATGGGGAAGAAGTCACCACCCAGGCCCTCGATGGTTGGCGGGTCCGCCAAGTTGACGCGCGTGGCGGGCAACCCGGGCGTGAGCAGGGCACGTGCCTCCTCCTTGATGGGCTGGATGCCACGCTCGCGCTCGTGCTTGTCCGAGGTGAGCACGCGCATACGCGCCTTGTTCACGTCTCCGTTGGGGCCGAGAATGGTGTAGATGTCACGCACCTCGGGGATGCGCCGCAACAGCGCCTCTGACTGGGCAGCACGCAGGCCCGTCTCCTCCAGGCTGGAGGAGTCCGGCAGCTGCAGTTCCACGATGAACTGCGAGCGGTCCTCCGCCGAGAGGAACTCCACGCCCAGGCGGCTGGCGGCACCAAAGGACAGCACCATGACCAGCACCGTGATGCCCGTGGTGAACCACTTGTGGTCCAGCACCCAGCGCAGGATGCCCGCGTAGAAGCGCTCGCCGCCGTCCAGGCAGCGGCGGATGGAGGCCGTGAGCGGGTTCTCCTGGTGGTGCGTCCCCGGCTTGCGCTGCTTCGCCAGCCGTGCGGAGAGCATCGGATCCAGGGTGAAGGAGATGAAGAGCGAGATGAGCACCGCCACCGAGATGGTGACGCCGAACTGCTGGAAGAACTGGCCCACAATCCCCGGCATGAAGGCCACGGGGATGAACACCGCCACCAGCGCGAAGGTGGTGGCGAGCACCGCCAGGCCCACGTCCTTCGTGCCGTTGGAGGCCGCGCTCACCGGGTCCTCGCCCTGCTCCAGCCGGTGGGTGATGGCCTCTCGCACCACCACCGCGTCGTCGATGAGCAGACCAATGGCCAACGACAGCGCCAGCAGCGTCATCTGGTTGAGCGTGTAGCCCAGCAGGAACATGACGAAGAAGGTGCCAAGGACGGAGGTGGGCAGCGCCAGCGAGGAAATGAAGGTGCCGCGCGGATCCAGCAGGAAGACCAGGATGATGAGCACTGCCATGAATCCTCCAAAGAGGAGCGCAATCCACACCTCCTTGGCGTTCTCCTGGATGAGCACCGACTGGTCCACCAGCAGCCGCATCTGGAAGCCGTTGCCCAGGGTGGGGACGAGCTGCTCCAGGTGGCGCTTCACCGCCTGGCTCACCGCCAAGGTGTTGGAGCCGGGCTGCTTCACGATTTCCAGGATGACGGCGTCGTTGCCGTTGAGCCGCGCCGTGGTGCGCCGCTCGGCCACGCCGTCAGTGACGGTGGCAATCTCATCCAGCCGCACCTGGGCCCCCGTGCGGCTCTGTGCCACCGGCAAGGTGCGCAGTTCATCCACGTCCTGGAACTCTCCTAGCGAGCGCACCGTCAGCTCCGTGGGGCCAAGCCGCAGCCGGCCCGCCGGCAGGTTGAGGTTCTCCATGCCGATGCGCTGAGCAATCTCCAGCGGCACCACGCCCACCGCGCGCGCCTTGTCCAAGTCGATGTCCACCTGGATTTCCCGCACGTCGCCGCCGCTGAGGCGCACCTCGGCCACCCCCTCCAACTGCGACAGGGCCGGCTTGAGCTTGTCTTCCATCAGCTTGCGCACCGTGCGCAAGTCCACCTCGGCGCTGGCCGCGTAGGTGAGGATGGGCACCGCGGAGATGTCCACGCGGCCCACCACCGGCGCGTCCGCCTCCTGCGGCAGCCGGCTGCTCACGCCCGCCACCTTGTCGCGCACCTCCTGCACCGCCCGGTCCAGGTTGGTGGACAGCTTGAACTGCACCACCACCGAGCCCAGGTTCTCGCGGCTCCAGGAGTGGATTTCCTCCACCCCGCTGATGCCGGCCACCGCATCCTCGATGGGATTCACCACCTGCGTTTCAATCTCTCCCGGGCCAGCGCCTTGATAGAGGGTGTTGACCACCACCACCGGAAAGGAGACGTCCGGGTAGAGATCGGTGCCCAGCCGGTTGTAGCCCATCACCCCGAGGACGATGAGGCACAGGGAGAGCATGGCCGTGAAGACGGGCCGGCGGATGGAGACGTCGCTGAGGAGCATGGAGTGCCCGGATGACGCAAGGAGGGCTGCGGAGGACTACTTGACGAAGACGGGGGTGCCCTCGATGAGGGCCGGCGCCGCGTACTCGATGACCTTGTCCAGCGGCGTCCCTGCCTTCACCACCACCTCGCGGGCGCGGCGCTCCACCACCTGGACGGCCACGCGGCGCACCTGGCTGGAGGAGTCCACCACCAGCACATGGTCCCCGCCCGAGGCGGACAGAGCCGTGGAGGGGACGGCCTGAGCCTCCTGCGAGCCGCCCAGCGGGAAGACGACACGCGCCAAGGTGTGGGCGACGAGGCGCCCGTCCTTGTTGGGCACGGAGACATCCACGGGAATGCGCCGGGTGGCCGGGTCCGCCGAGGGCAGGATGGTGCGGATGACGGCCTCGTCCGTGGAAGCGCCTCCGCCCACCATCTCCACGCGCACCCGGGTGCCCGGCCTGAGCCAGGCGCGCGCCGACTCGGCCACCGTCGTCTTCAACAGCAGGGTGTCCAGGTTCTCCACCGAGAAGAGAGGCACGCCAGGCCCCACAACAGCGCCCACCTGCTCGGGCGCGTCGATGACGGTACCAGCGAAGGGCGCCTTGAGGTCATGCCGGCGGCGGCCACTCCGCGCCTGGGAGAGCTGCGCCCGGGCCGCGAGGAGCTGGGCCTCGGCCTGCCTCGCCTGGGTGGACGTGGTGCGGTTCTGCAGATCGCTCACGCTCCCCGCCTCCTGCAGTCTCACATTGCGCTCGGCCACGTCGGTGGCCATGGAGGCGGCCACTTCGGCGGCGGCCACGGCGGCTTGCGCCTGCGCCACCTGCGCATCGGAAATCTCCGCGTTGAGCAGGGCAAGCACCTGTCCCGCCTGCACCTGGTCCCCCTTCTTCACTCGCAGCTTCTCCAGCCGGCCGCCCACCTCGAAGCCCACCTGGAGGCACTGGGAGGGGAAGAGTGTGCCCGTCACCTCCTCGCGCAGCGCGGCCTGCACGGCGCGCGGCGTGGCCAGTGTCACCGAGGGCGGGCCCCGCGTGGTGGCTGGAGCGGGAGCCGATGCGGAGTCCGCCTCGCAGCCGGAAAGAGGCAGTGTGGCGGCGGCCACCCCCATGGCGGCGAGCCCGGCGAAGAGAGGCGTCCTGGACAGTTTCACGGTCGTGACCTCGAGCAACTCGCGGCGGGCGCCCTCCACCCGGGCAATGGAGAGGCGGTCATGGGCGGTGGCCTGGTGGCGCATCCAGGCGAGGAGGGCAGCCCCGGCACGTCACTCGACGGGCGCGCGCCCGGGGCGGGCACGGTACCGCCACCCACGAGGGTGGTCTGCGCCGTCACCCTCACCACCGCCAGCTTCTTCGCCTGGGCGGTGAAGCCCTCAACACCCGGCACCTGCTTCACCTGGCATCATGGCGTGTACTTCCTGTAGAGGACGGCGGTGTGATACCCGGCGAACCCCGCCGCCAGGTTCAGGGCGAGCGGATAGTCGATTTGCTTTGGCTTCCGCAGCAGGAACTCGCCCGGGTGAAGGGGGTTCTCGAGGTTCGGGCTGCCGGGCATCACGCCATGGTGCAGCGAGAGGGCGCAGATGATGGACTCGATGGCCGCGGAAGACTCCTGGGTGTGGCCGTAAGCCGGCTTGGTACTCGAGGCAAAGACAGAGGTTCCGAGCTGGGAGGCCGCAAAGGTGTTGCGGATGGCGGTGAGCTCGGCGTTGTCGCCTTGCTTCGTCCCCGTCCCGTGCAGGTTGAGGTACAGCAGATGGCCGCCGAGATCCCGGGGCTCCAGGCCAGCACGATTCAAGACCTCTTTGATGACGTAGGAATAACCCTCCTCGTCAACATCCACCATCATCCGCGTGGGGAACATGCGTTGGGAGTAGGTGAGGACCTCCGCATAGATGCGAGCCTTGCGTGCGAGCGCGTGCTCCAGATCCTCCAGTACCAGCATGCCGGCGCCTTCCCCGAGCACGAAGCCGTCACTGTCTTGATCGCAGGAGCTGTACAGCAACTCGGGGGGGACGTCCTTCTCCACCAAGACGCCCAGCCGGTTGTAGGATTCCCAGCCCACATCCTGGTGGATGACCGCCGAAGTGCCGCCCGCGAGCATGAGCGGGGTGCGGCCCAGGAGAATCTTCTCCACGGCATTGATGACGGCGATGTTTCCCGAGGCACATGCCGCCGCCGTGCCCTGGGCGGAGCCATTGAAGCCAAACGCCATGCTGATGGCGCCCGCGGGTCCATGCGCGGGGTTGAGCGCCGTGTACATGGTGGACGGCTTGCCATCGAAGATGTTGGCGGAATCACCACAGGTGTTACCTACGATGCTGCCAATGTCCTGCCGGTTTGCCTCCAGCAACTGCTCGCCCAGCCCAGAGTCCTCCAGGGCAAGCTGCGCGGCTGCCAGTACCGAGTAGATGGTGCGGTTGGGAAGGAAGCGCAGCTCCCGGTTCTCCAACCGCTTCAGCCTGTGCTCGATACTCTTCCAATACGGTACCCGGCTTGCCGTGGCCACCACCTCCTCCAGATTGAAGCTTGCCGCTGCCGTGGCCTGCCCTGGAGAGGGAGTGAACAGCCTGTTTCGCGTGACATGGCTGCGATTGGCAAGAATATTCTCCCAGAAAGCGGGACCGATACCCGCCGCGGTCACGGGACCCACTCCTGTCACAACGACTCTCTTCATGTGTGATTCTCCTCGCTTGTGGTATTCTTACGAGTCTGCTCTAGGGCTTTTCGCCTGCTCCGGCGAGATGGACGGCCAGTGCATGGATGGTGGGATGGACGTAGACGGCATTGGCCGGCACTTTCCGGCCGAGCCATGTGCCCAGATCCGCCGTGAGTTCCAGCGCCTGCTCCGAGTCCATCCCGTAGTCCAAGAGCGCGCGTTGTGTGTCCACCTCGTGCAGCGGAAGCTCCATCTGCTGGGACAGGCGCGCGGCAATCCAGTTGGCGATGGTCTTCTCGTCCCGGGGTGCTTCGGGAGGCTGCGCCTCGCGGATGGACTCCGCTCCACGCCGAGGACTTCTGAAGAAGACACGGCGGGCAACTTCTCGCAGCCCCCCACCCAGGAAGGCTGACTTGCAGGCCCGGCGCTGAATCTTTCCGCTGCTTGTCTTGGGAAGGGTGCGGGCTTCGATCAGCACGACGGTGTGGACATGGATTTCGTGCTGCGCGGCCACGGCCCGGTGGATGGCTTCCATCACCTCATCCAGTTGCCCTGGCTGCGACAGGGATGGCTTCACCTCGGCCACGAGCACCAGGTGCTCCTCGCTGTCATCTTCCACCGCGAAGGCCGCCGAGCACCCGGAGCGCAATGCCGGGTGGCTTTCCTCCGCCGTCTGCTCGAGATCCTGCGGGTAGTGGTTGCGCCCGCGGATGATGAGTAGATCCTTCTGCCGCCCGGTGACGAAGAGTTCCCCTTCCTTCAGGAAGCCCAGGTCTCCGGTGCGCAAGAAGGGCCCCTCTCCCGTGCCAGCCAGGGTGGCGCGGAAGGTCGCGGCGCTCTCCTCTGGCCGTTCCCAATAGCCACCGGCCAGCGAGGAGCCGGTGACCCAGATCTCCCCCACCTCGCCCGGGCCGCACCGCTCGCGCGTTTCAGGGTGGACGATCTCGATACGGGTATCCAGTGCGGGGCTCCCGCAGCTGGCAATCCACCGCGCCCCCGGGTGGCCCTCCTCCACCTCGCGGATGCGGTGGGCCTGGAGCTCCCCGTCATCCACGCAGCAGAAGGAGGGGCTCTTCCACGCGGCTTGGGAGGACACCTTGACCGTGAACTCCGCCAGCCCGTAGGCATGGCAGAACGTTTCCGGCCGGAAGCCGCAGGGGGCGAAGGCCTCCGTGAAACGCTGCTCGGTGACGCGGCGGATGGGCTCCGCGGCATTGAGCGTCACCCGCCAGGAAGACAGGTCCAATTGCCGCCGCTGCTCGACGGTGCTCTTCTCCACGCACAGCCCGTAAGCAAAGTTGGGAGCGGCCGAGTGGGTGCCCCGGTAGCGTGAGAGTGCTTCCAACCACCGGAGGGGGCGCTGGAGGAAGCTGGCGGGGGGCAACATGACACAGCGAAAGCCCGCCCACAGGGGCAGGAGCAGTCCATAAATGAGCCCCAGGTCATGGAAAGCCGGCAGCCATGTCACCATGACGCTTTGGGGGGTGTGGTCCAGCCCCACGTCCGAGTCCGCCAGGGTGTGGAGCAGGTTGGCATGGCTGACCCGTACGCCCTTGGGCGTGGCCGTGGAGCCCGACGTGTATTGGAGGAAGGCAAGTCCCTCCCTGTCGAGCGCGGGGGACTTCCAGTCGCCGGCCGCCTCCAGGTCCAGATTGTCCATGGCCAACCAGTAAACGCCCCGCAGTTCCGGGACCTGGACATGCTCCATCGCGGCCAGGAGCTCGTGGGTGGTGAGAACCACGGAGGGGTGGGCGTCCTGGAGGATGGAGCGGAGCCGCGGCAGCGTACGGCTCACTCGCCCCTGGTCCGGGGGGTAGGCAGGCACGGCGGCCATTCCGGCGTACAGGCATCCCAGGAAGGCCCCGATGAACTCCAATCCCGAGGGCAACAACAGCAGGACGCGAGAGCCGATGGGCACCTGTTGGGACAGCCACCGGCCTAGCGCGCGCGACCTCCGCTCCAGTCCGGAGTAGGTGAGGCGCCGGCCCTCGTGCTCGCCGTCCTCCAAGAAGAGATAGGCCTCCCCATCTGGATTGTGCAGGGCATGATGCTGAAGGGCATCAATCAAGCTGGAAATGCCTCTTGCCTCGAGGGAAGCGTTCACGCGCATCAATCCTGTCTTCATGAAACCTCGGTGGTAGGAATAAGGAGGCAGAGCGGGCGGTCCCCAGGCGGGGCGCACGGTCATTTCTCACGCCGCCATCAAACGGTTCAGGGAGCGGATGATGGAGGGGATCTGCTGCTGCGTGGAGAGCGCTGCCAGGAAACGGTCTGGGCGGAGCAAGGCGATGGGTGCTCTGTGCTCCGCGAACCAGCGGGTCAGGTTCCCGTCCACATCCTGGATCTCCTCACAGGAAGCCGTACCGCGAAGCGGTGTCCGTCCCGCTGGGACAATCTTGAGGGTGCTTGCTCCCAGTCTGTCCCAGACGTGCCGCGACTCCTCGTCCATGGCCTCCCTCGGATCCACTCCCAATCCGAGCGCGGCAAAGCCGCTGCCCAGCACCTCATCAAGTCTCACCAGCCTTCCATCCGCCCGCCTTACCCGGGGCTGGATGAACATCGTGCCGGCAGGAGCGCTGCCGACGAACAGCCCCTGGCGGAGCGCCGGTAGCGCTCTGGAATGCTTCGCGAACTGCTCGCGCAGCGGTGGCAACCCGAAGAGCAGCTTGAGCACCGAGCGGCGCACCAAGTCGTGCTGCCAGCCGTTCGGAAAGAAGAGCCAGCCTACGCGTCGCGTGGCAGAAATCGACTCCTCCACGTGAGGGATTCGCTCCAACTCGTAGCTATCCAGCAGCCGCGTACCGGCCCGGCCGCGCAGCACATGGGCCAGCTTCCAACAGAGATTGGTTGCATCCCGAAGCCCGCTGCACAGCCCCTGACCCGCGAACGGTGGCATCATGTGGGCGGAATCACCGAGCAGGAAAACGCGATCGGCCCGGAAGCGCTCCGCCACGCAGGTGTTGAGCCGGTAGGTGCGCAGCCGCGACACCTCCCCCAGAGTGGGGCCGTCCCGCCAGCGCCCGGTGAGCGCCTCGAGGCCCGCCCGGTCCAATCGCTCGAACTGCTCGGCGGTATCCTCCGGGCGCAGCCGGATGGACCAGCGCTGGTAGCCCATGGGCTGCTGAACGAACACCATCGGGTGCTCGAGTGCCCCGAAGAAGCGGAAGCAGCCCTCCGGCTTCGGCTCGGCACGAGCCTCGATGAGCATCCACTTTTCCTCGGAGTTCGCGCCACGCAAGGGGATGTTGCATGCCTTGCGCACGGTGCTCCGGCCGCCATCACAGCCAAGCACGAAGTCCGCTTCGACCGTGTAGTTCTCCCCTTCGGGACTTTGGACCTGGACGCTGGCGCGCCCCGTGGTCTGGCTCACGGACGTGACCATGTGCCCGACCCGGAGCTCCACGCAGGCATGGCGCCCCAGCCCCACGCGCAGGTTCTCCTCCATGAGAGGCTGGAGCATGGTGCATACGCGAGGAAAACCAAGAGCCTCCACCCCTGCCGTCTGCATCTCCGCCACGACTTGCCCCGAACCCGTCTGAACCCTCACGTAGGGATTGGCCAGCATGCCATCCAGTTGTTGCTCTGCCAGCCCACACATCTGGAAGGTCCGCAAGGCTTCATCGTCCACGTTCGTGGCTCGAGGGTAGGCGCTCGACAAGGGGGCTCGTTCGAAGAGCAGTGTCTTGATTCCATGCATCGCCAGCAGATTCGCCGCGGTGAGGCCTACGGGCCCTGCCCCCACAATGGCCACCTCGACCGGCCGTTCGGATGCAATCCCTGCCATGTGTTGTCCCCCTGAATTCCAACCTGACTGCTGGCACGAGTCTGTGTCATCATCGCCTCACTTCGCCGTTGGCGAGGTGAGACGGACGAGGGCTGCGGATACTGTCCGTCTGCTCCCTGAACAGTGACGTGCGGGGCGATGCCCAGTTCGCTCTGTGCTGGATGCCTCGTACTATCGGCCAGGGAGGGGACTTCTCGCTATCGTACCAGTGGATGACGGTGTGTGATGGATTGGATGCTTCCTCGGGGCTGAGTCAGCCCCTCAGCTCGCCAAGGCCCGGCAGTTCCCAATGCCTTACAATCCAGACTGCCAGCAGATGCTGATTTCCGGTCAACCCGGCGTGCACCTGCCCGGCGTGGTGCAGTGCGCCGCGATGGACATGAATCAGGCCGTGGGGTTCTCATCCCGGCGGATGGCGCCCCGATGGGAGGCCGTCCGTACCCCGCCATGTTCCAGCCCGGAGCAGGAGGATTCCATGCCCATGGGCGGCTGACGCGGCCGCATGGTACAGACGGCGCGTATGGATAACGAACAGCTGTTGTCGTCCTTCGTGAAGGTGCTCGTGTCGGATCCCGAGCGCTCGGCGAAGTTCTACGAGGCGCTCGGATTCAAGCGGACCCAGGCCCTCCCGCCCTTCATCCACCTGCAGTGGGAGAAGCAGGCCGAGGTGTACCTGGTCGCCCTGCCCCCGGTGGTGAAGCTGGAGGGCCAGCGAGGGCTGGGCGTGCTGCTGGGATTCCGCATCGGCGCCGTGGAGTTGGAGGAGGTGGCCTCGCGGGCCCGGGCCCAGGGGGCGCACGTCGAGGGGCCCACCGTTCAGCCGTGGTTCACGCGGGAGATCATCATCACGGATCCCGACGGCTACCGGCTCAACTTCATCGAGCCCGCGTAGCACCTCGAAGGACTCCGCTCCCCGGCCATCCACCGGGGAGCGAGCGCCTTGAACAGCGCGGGCCCGCGGCTACACGCCGGCGAACTGCACGCCCTCGAAGACGAGGGTGGGCGTGCGCATCGCGCTGTTCACGTAGGGGTCGCTCCCCACGGCGACCAGCCGCTTCCACAGGTCCATCTGGTTGCCCGAGATGTTCATCTCGCCGATGGGCTCGGCAACCTTCCCGCCGCGCACGCGGAAGCCCTGCACACCGAAGGAGAAGTCACCCGTGACGGCGTTGGAGTTGCCTCCGAGGAAGCTCGTCACGAGGATGCCCTCCTTCAGGTCCGTCAGGAGCGCGCCCTGGTCCTTGCTCCCGAGCTTCCAGGAGAGGTTCGAGGCACTGCCCGTCGTCGGACGTGCCTTGAGCTTGCGGCCGTAATAGGTGTCGATGAAGTAGGTGCGGAGCTCGCCCGCCTCGAACAGCGGCATGGGCCGGGCGGTGATGCCCTCGCCGTCGAACAGGCGCGAGCCGAGGCCCCGCTTCACGTGCGGCTCATCGGTGAGCGCGAGCAGCTCGCTGCCCACCTTCTGGCCAAGCTTCCCATCGAGGAAGGAGCGCTTCTGCTGGATGGCTCCGCCCGACATGGGCCCGAGGAGCATCGACACGAGCCGGCCCGCGGCCCGGTTGTCCACGGCCATGGAGAGCACGGCCGAGGCCCCCTTCGTCGAGCCGATACGCCCCAGCGCCCGCTCCCCGGCACGGCGGCCCAGGGTGGCCGCGTCGGGCAGGTTCTCGAAGAAGCGCGCCACGGCGTAATCGCTCTCCTCCGGCCGGCGTCCGTCCGGATCCTGTGCGCTCACGTCGGCGGAGGCGACGAACTGCGTCCCGCGCACCCCGCCCTCGAAGCCGTTCGAGCTGACCCGGAAGACCTCCCGGTGCATGTCCCCGAAGGCGGTGGTGACGGAGAGGATGGCGCCCTTCGTATCCGCCGCGCGCGCCCCCGCCTCCAGCTCCCGGACGAAGCGCTGCCGGTCTTCGGCGGTGAGCGTCGCCTGGCGCGGATCCTCGATGGACAGGTCCACCGGGGTCCGGCCCGCGTAGAGCTCGGGCTCCGGCAGCCGGCGGTGCTCGTCCCGCGCCAGGACGCGCGTCATGGCGACGGAGTCGGAGATGAACTGCGCCAACGCCTCCGGACGCAGATCACTCGTGGACACCGCGGAGTAGCGCCCGTCGACGTAGAGCTGCACGGAGAGGCCCCGGGTGGTGGCCTCGGAGACCTTGTCCAGCCGGCCATCGCGCCACTGCATCTCCACATCGCGCGTGCGGCTGGCCGTGGCCGCCGCCTCGGAAGCGCCCTTCTGGCGCGCCAGGTCCACCGCCTGCCGCGCGACATCCGCCAGATTCGTGGTGTTCGTCGTGCTCATGCCCGCCTCCCTCAAGCGTTGCGTCCGCCCACGGTGATCGACGCGACCCGGACCGTCGGCATGCCCTGAGACACCGGCACGCCCTGGCCGTCCTTGCCGCACGTCCAGCCGCCCTCGTCGATGACGAGGTCATCGGCCACCATGTCCACCTTCTCCAGCACCTTGGGCCCGTTGCCGATGATGTTCACGTCCTTGATGGGCCGGGTGAGCTTGCCGTCCTCGATGAGGTAGCCGTTCTTCACGTAGAAGGTGAAGTCGCCCGCGCCGATGTTCACCTGCCCGTTGCTGAAGTTGGAGCAGTAGATGCCCTTCTTCACCGAGGCGATGATCTCATCGTGCTTGTGCGGGCCCGGGAGCATGTACGTGGAGCGCATGCGCGGCAGCGGCGCGTACCGGTAGCTCTCGCGCCGGCCGTTGCCCGTGGGCTTCACCTTGTAGTGCTTCGCGGAGATGGAGTCGTGCAGGTACGTGGTGAGGACGCCGTTCTCCACGACCGTCGTCTTGCCGGGCACGTTGCCCTCGTCGTCCACGTTGATGGCGCCGCGCGCGTACTCGTTCGTGCCGTCGTCGACGATGTTCACGAAGGGTTGGGCAATGGCCTTGTTGAGCTTGTCCGCGTAGATGGACGTGCCCTTGCGGTTGAAGTCCGCCTCCATGCCGTGGCCGATGGCCTCGTGCAGGAGGATGCCGGACGAGCCCGCCGCGAGCACCACCGGCAGCTCCCCGGCGGGCGGCTGGGTGGCCTCGAAGAGGATGGTGGTGCGGCTCACCGCCTCGCGCACCACGCGCTCCAGCCGCTCGGGCGAGTAGAAGTCCAGCCCCGCGCGGCCCGCGACACCGTAGGTGTTCTGCTCGCGCTTGCCGTTCTGCTCGGCCACGCACGACAGGTAGAGGCTCGTCATCGGCTGCACGTCCTCGACGAGCCGCCCGTTGCTGTCGGCCACGAGCACCGCGCCGTGCTCATCGGAGAACGAGAGCGTCACCTTGGAGACGCGCGGGTCCGCCTTGAAGGCCGCCGTGTTCAGCCCCTCGAGGATGGGCAGCTTCTGCTCGGGACGGACGGCATCCCAGCCCAACTTGAGCACGTAGCGCTGCGGAAGCTCCTTGTAGATGTGGAGGCGCTGGGGGCCGGGCCGCGAGGGACCATCGGCGATGGCCGCGGCCGTACGGGCGGCGCTGCGCATCGCCTCGAGTGTGAGCTCCTCGGTATAGGCATAGCCCGTCTGGTCGCCCTTGATGACGCGCACGCCCACGCCGAGCTCCACGGTGGTGAACGCCTTGTTCACCGCGCCGTCCTCGAGCGCCATGGAGGTGGACACCCGGTGCTGGAAGAAGAGATCGCTGTAGTCCCCGCCCCGCGACAGGGCGGCGGCCAGCGTCTCGCGGATGAGGGTCTCGTCCACGCCGAAGCGGGCGAAGTACCCGATGGAATGGGACGGCCCATCCGAGCCGCCTCCGGGCCCACCCTGGCCCGCCCGCTGCGTCGTCGCACAGCCAGACAACAGCTCGCCCGCTCCCGCCATCGCCATTGCTGTCGTGCCGTAACCAACGAAGTCACGTCGCGTCATTCCGGTCTTTCCTCCCGCCATGGCTCTACCCTCTTCGTGAAGGTCACCCGCGCATCCAGAGCGTAACCCCACGGCCATGCCAGTATTCCGGAAATCCCACACCTCCCTCCATCCGTGGGTTACCCAACAGATAAGGCGCCGGGCGCTCGGCTGCCGCACCGGCCCTGGAGGGGGGTCGGCTCAGGACACGGACGTCATGCGCACCACCTCGTCGAAGGAGGTGAGGCCCATGGCCAGCTTGCGCACCGCCGCCTCGCGCAGGGTGCGGGTGCCGCCCCGGCGTGCCGCGTCCAGCATCTGCTGGTGGTTGCCGCCCCGGGAGATCTGCTCACGCAGATCGTTGTTCAGGTTGACGATCTCGAAGGCGCCCGTGCGGCCCCAGTAGCCCGTGCCACGGCAGCGCGGGCACCCGGCACCCTTGACGATGTTCACCCCGGTCGCCAGCAGCGGAATGGGCGCCCCCAGCAGGGTCAGTTCGTCCGGCGTGAGCGTGGTGGGCTGCGCGCAGTGCGGGCACACGCGCCGCAAGAGGCGCTGGGCCATCATGCCGATGAGGCTCTGCGCGAGCAGGAAGGGCGGCACGCCCAGGTCCTTCAAGCGCGCCACCGCGCCGATGGCGTCGTTGGTGTGCAGCGTGGAGAGCACCAGGTGGCCCGTGAGCGCGGCCTGGACGGCGTTCTCCGCCGTCTCCGCGTCACGGATTTCGCCCACCATGATGACGTCCGGGTCCTGGCGCAGGATGCTGCGCAGCGCGTTGGCGAAGTCCAGCCCCACCTTGGGCTGCACCTGCACCTGGTTGAAGCCGTCCCACACCATTTCGATGGGGTCTTCGATGGTGACGACGTTCACGTCCGGACCGGCCACCGCCTTGAGCGCCGAGTAGAGCGTGGTCGTCTTGCCGCTGCCCGTGGGGCCGGTGACGAGGATGATGCCGTGGGGCTGATCAATCCACGACTCGAAGACGCGCTTCTCGTCCGGGTCGAAGCCGAGCTGGGCGATGTCCTGCACCAGCGTCTCGGGGTCGAACACACGGATGACCACCTTCTCGCCGAAGGCGGTGGGGAGCGTGGAGACACGGAGCTCCACCTCGCGGCCATCGCGCTCGGTCTTGATGCGGCCGTCCTGGGGCTTGCGCTTCTCGGAGATGTCGATGCGCGCCAGCGTCTTCACGCGCGAGACGATGGGCGGGTGCACGCCGGCCGGCAGTGTGTACACGGGGTGCAGCACGCCGTCGATGCGCAGGCGGACCAGCGAGGTGTTGCGCTTGGGCTCGATGTGGATATCCGAGGCGCGGTTGTCGAAGGCGTAGCGCAGCATGTAGTCCACGGCCTGCACCACGGGCTGGTCCGCCGCGTCCAGCTCCTGGCGGCCGCTGAGCGTGACGAGCTGCTCGAAATTGCTGATCTGCGGCGAGTTGTGGGAGTTGGAGGTGAAGTCATCCGCGGCCTTCGCCAGCGTGCGCTTGAAGCCGTAGACGTCCGCGATGGCCTTGAGGATGTCCGTCTTCGAGGAGAACACCGGCTCGATGGGCATGCCGGTGAGCACGTGGATGCTCTCGAAGAGCTCCTTGTCGAAGGGGTTGGCCACCGCGACCAGCAGCCGGCCGTCCTGGGCTGTCTCCAGCGGCAGCAGCACGTGCTTGTGCGCGAAGGGGCGGGACACGGTGCGGGTGGCCAGGGCCATGTCCAGCTTGAGCGGATCAATCTTCTTGTAGGGCAGGCCCGTGGAGCGGGCGACGAGCTCGGTGACCCGGTCCTCGTCGAGCGCTCCGCGGCCGTCGGCCAGGGGAACCTGGAAGGCGGCGACGATCTCCACCGGGGAGACGTCGTAGCGGGCGGCGTCCGTGCCGACGATGCCCTTGTTCTTGAGGACGCGGGCGCGGGCGGCGGGCTCCTTGGTGGCGATGTTCTGCGCCTGGTCGGCGGTGAGGACCCGCTGCGAGACGAGCGCCTGGAGCACGAAGGAGAGGGAGAAGTCGGTCTTGCTCCGGCTCGGCGGAGCAGCAGGCGGGGTCACGGGCGCTGACACGGCGTCTCCTTAGTTGCGGCCACGGGGAACAAAACGGAGGCGCCGGGCCATCCCAGCGCCTTCAGGGCGGAAGCCGTCCCCTCTGGAGGCGACAGTCTACCCGCGAATCGCCCGGACCGTGGCCTCGACGAGGGCCTCGGGGGTGGGTCGCTCGGCTACCGAGGCCACCGGCAGCCCCAGGTGCGTCAGGGCCGCCGCCGTGGTGGGACCGATGGCCACCAGCCGGGCCGAGCCGAGCCGCTCGCGCCCCACGGCTTCCAGGAAGGCCTCCGCGGTGCGCGGCGAGGCGAACAGGGCCACATCCGGCGGGGCGCTTTCGAGCAACGCCTGGGCCTCGGGCGGCAACGGCGCGGGCCGGGAGCGGTACGCCGTCACCCGCGTCACCCGCACGCCATGCTCGCGCAGCGCGTCCTCGAGCTCGCGGCGGCCCTCCTCCGCGGCTGGCAGCAGCACCTCGTCCTCCGGGTCCAGCCCGGGGCGCATCACCTCGTAGAGCGCGGCGCCCGTCCCCTCGGGGGACTCGACGGCCACGGTCAGCCCGTAGCCCTCCACGGTGCGCGCGGTGCGCGGCCCCACCACGGCGATGCGCACCCGCGACAGCATGTCCACCATGCCCGCCTCGCGCAGCGCCTCCATCAGCGCCTCCACCGCCGAGGGGCTCGCGAACACCACCCACTTGTAGCGCTGGATGGACTCCGCGGCCGCCACCAGCGGGCGGGGGTCCTCCGGAGGCAGCAGCTCCAGCAACGGCACATGCAGCACTTCCGCGCCCTCGTCCTCCAGGAGGAAGCACAGCTCCTCCGAGCGTTCACGGGGTCGCGTCACCAGGATCCGGATGCCTTCGAGTCGCCTTTCCACGGCCGCGCACTCTAGGCCATTTGCGCCGGTGTCATAGCGTCCTCTTCGCGTCCGATTCCGGAGACAGGTCATGCCGCCGGGCACTACCTGGAAGGTGAACGTCTCACAGGTAGCTCATCCAGGGGCTGCGGGTCCGTGCCTTGAGCCGCATGAACCAGCGGCAGGCGAACCACAGCGGAAGCGAAACGAGCGCGGCCAGGGCCCAGAGCCAGGGAACGTTCGGGACGCTGAAGAGCGCCCCCTGGTTGGGACCGGAGAGGACGAGCGCCACGCTGTTGAGTGCGTGCAGCAGATAGAGGTGGACCAGATAGAAGAACAGGGGGGCCGCGCCGAAGGTGGAGAGGAGCGTCAGGAGCTTCGACGGCACATGGTCCAGCGCGGCGAGCAGCAGCGCCCCTGCCCCGAGCGTCAGCAGCAGGAAGTCCAGCGACGGCGGGTACTTGGTCAGGTTCAGGAAGGAGATCAGGGTGGGGCGATCATCGACAGGCCAATGGCCCAGATCACCTGGAGGAAATACGTGGGCGGGACGAGCGCGAACGTCCAGGCGAAGTTGACCAGCGTCAGTTCCAACAGGACGAGGAACAGGCCGCGCTTGAGCAGGAACTCGAAGGTGGCGCGCTTTCCGCCCCGGCGCTGGCCATGGAGCCATGCCGAAAGCCCGGTCAACGCGACGAACACGGGCGCGCACAGGTGCGCGGAGAGCCGGGTGAAGAAGAGGCCCGGCGGAGTGGTGGCCACGTCGACGGGGTCACTGACCTGCGCGTGCATGTAGAAGAACTCACGCGCGTGATCGACGAGCATGAGCAGCATGACGAAGCCACGCAGGGCGTCGATGGTGGCGATCCGCCCCCCGGGCCGCGCGCCCTCCTGGCAACTGGCCGTCCACTGGAGCGGCCGCCGTCTGCTCCTTCGCCATCGCTCCTGTTGGCACGTCTCGCCCCTTCGGGATGGGAATGCAGCAGCACTACCCATGTAACCAAGTTGCGTCAAGCAGCCGGGCCGGAGCATGACCGGGGCTTATCCGGGGCTTCTGTTCCTCTGGTACGAAGCGCGCCAGTGCAGGCGGCGCCCCTTGGTGGCGCACTCGCGGTCAAACGCTCCGTTTGCCGTTGACCAGGTCCAGGCCCATGGGCCTGGCTCAGTTGCAGTAGTACTGGGGGGCGAGCTCGAGGACGCGCTGCTCGGCCACGGGAGAGAGCGCGCGCAGGCGGGAGAGGAAGAGCGGGGCCTTCATCCCCATGCCAATGAAGGACCAGACGTACGAACGCTCCTGGGCCTTGAAGAGCTCATCGCGCTCGGCTTCCGTGAACGTCCGCCCCGAGGCCTTCTCCAGGGTCTGCAGATCCAGCTCGAGCTGCGCGTTCAAGGTGCCCCGGAGCGCCTGGAGGAGCTCGGCGTACTCGTTCATGGCCGCGCCC
>DASQMW010000169.1:0-51052 GCA_035645295.1 Archangium sp. | reverse complement strand
AAGCGGCCGTTGCCGCTGCTTTCCACCGCTTCGTCTCGTCTGGAGTCAACACCGCGCCGTGGCGCTTTGTTTCTTCCAGTCGAGCGGGGCGCGGAACCTACTTCGCTTCCGCCTCCCTTGTCAACTCGCTTCGTCGACTCTCTCTTCCGCTTCGTCCCGGTTTGTCGCCCGTGCGACTTCGCCGTTTCGAGGGAAGGCGGCTTCTACCACCACCGCGTTGGGAGTCAACTTCGCTCGCCGACTTTCTATTTCGTCTTTCACTTCTTTCGTCCGGGGCCTTCGTCGCCAGTGCGACGTCGCCTTTCCGTCCGAGGGGCGCGGCTTCTACCACCTCGCTCGGGGTAGAGTCAACCGTTCATTTCCACCGGTTGATTCCGCTTGCCGTCCGCTTTTTTCAGCGGTGCTGGCGAGCTTCCCAGTATCTATGACCGCCTCGTGGACTTGTCAACTTCATCGACCCGTCCCGTCCGGCTCTGGCCAGCCGCTGCAACCATCATCTGGCGCGGCGATGCCGACCTTCAGTCTTATTGCTGATCAAAAGAACAACCCCGCTTCGCTGGAGTGTCACCTGAGTGACACCGCGCCGTGGGGTGAGGCGGCTTATCCACCAACCGATCAGGCGGCGCAAGCTATTTCACCTGCGCCCTCTCGTATGCCCCGAGCTGGACTTTCCGCCCCAGTCTCGACGGCACCTTCCGGCGCCAGGACTTCCAGCTCCGAATCTCGGCGGTGTAGGGGAAACCCGCCCAGCCGCTCGCGCCATTCCCGCCGGTCAGCCCCAAAAACTCAGGGCGTGGGCTTCTCCAACTTCAGCTTCGAGAGATCCACCCGCCCCCGTCGGCTGCGCTCGGCGATGACCACCGCGTGCAGGTCTCTATAGGCGCGCTCGAAGTCGTCGTTCACGATGATGTAGTCGTACGAGGCGACTCCCCGCTCGATCTCCGAGCGAGCAGCCAGCATCCGGCGGCGGATGGTCTCCTCCGCATCCGTCCCGCGATCGCGCAACCGCCGCTCGAGCTCATCCATCGCGGGTGGAACGACAAAGACGAGCACCGTGTCAGGCTGCTTGCGCTTGATCGCAAGCCCGCCCTGGACGTCGATGTCGAAGATGGCCACGCCCTTCCGGGCCCGTGCCTCGTCCACCACCGACTGGGAACTGCCGTAGAAGTGCCCGTAGACCTCGGCCCACTCGACGAACTCTCCCTGCTCGATCCGCTCCTGGAAGGCGGCGACGTCCACGAAGTGGTAGTCCACCCCATCCTGCTCCCGGCCTCGGGGTTTCCGGGTGGTCACGCTGACGGAGAAAATGGCGTCCGGTAGCTCGGCGAGCAGGCGGCGCGCCAAGGATGTCTTCCCCGTCCCCGAAGGCGCGGAGAGGACGAGCAGGAGACCAGGCTGTAGGGGAGTGGGCTCGTTCATTCGACGTTCTGGATCTGTTCGCGGATGCGCTCGACTTCAGCCTTCATCGACACCACGCGCGAGGAAATCTCCGCGTGCTGGCTCTTCGAGCCCGTGGTGTTCACCTCGCGGTGCATCTCCTGCACGAGGAAGTCCATTCTGCGGCCAGACGGCTCGCTTCCCGCCATGAGCTGACGGAACTGATCGAGGTGACTCGCCAGCCGCGTCATCTCCTCGGCAATGTCCGTCCGCTCGGCGAAGACGGCCACCTCCTGGGCGAGCCGCTGCTCGTCCACGGAGATGCCTCGTGCCAGCTCGGCCACGCGCTCGGCCAGCCGCTGGCGGTATTCGTCCACCGACCTTGGCGCCAGCTGGGCCACCTCGTGGCTCCAACGCTCGATGAGCCCGAGCCGGGCCTCCAGGTCCGCATGGATGGCCTCGCCCTCCACCTGGCGCATCTGCTCCAGTGCGCCCAGCGCCTGGGCCAGCGCCTCCTGCACGGACTGCGTGGCCGCCTCCACGTCCATCCCCCGCTCTTCCAGCCGCATCACCCCTGGCTGGTTGGCCACATGCGTCCAGGACACCTCCGCCATCATCCCGAGCGCCTCGGCCACCTGGCGGTAGGCCCGCGCGTACTCCCGCGCCAGCCCGATATCCACCACCGGCACCGTCCCCGCCGCCGTCGCCGTCTGCCTCTTGATGAAGACCTCCACCGAGCCGCGGGCGAGCCGGTCCTTCACCTGCTTCACCAGCGCCGACTCCAGCGCCGCCAACTCCCGCGGCAGCCGCGCCTTCACCTCGCAGAACTTGTGGTTGAGCGAGCGCAGCTCGACGGAAAACTCCTCGTCACGCACCCGCGCGCGCCCTGCTCCGAATCCAGTCATGCTCTTCAGCATTGGCGGCTTGCTAGGCGCTTCCGGCCAACAGGTCAAGCCACCTGCGCGGATCCTCTCTGCTATGGTCCGTCCCCCGATGGTCTGGCACAAGCGGCTCGAGTTGTGGGCGAAATTGGCACTCGCTCTGGTGGCGTCCGCCCTCCTCTGGCGTCCCGGCCGGCGGCGGAAGCCGGGGACTCCCCTCCCCTCCCCCCGGCGCATCCTCCTCGTCCGTATCGACAACCGGGTGGGGGAGGCGCTCCTCACCACCCCCCTCCTCACGACCCTCAAGGCGGCCCCTCAGCCCCCAGAGGTCCACGTCCTCGTCCACTCCAAGGTCGCCCGCGTCATCGCCGGCCACCCCGAGGCCGATCGCATCATCCCCTTCGACCGGCGCCTCCTCTGGCTCGGCGCTCTCGCCCCCGGCATCCGCGCCCTCCGGCGAGAGCACTATGACGTCGTCGTCGACTGCTCCAATTGGTACACGCCCTCCGTCACCTCCGCCCTCATCTCCCGACTCGTGGGGCCTCGCGCCATCGTCATCGGCCCCCACCAGTGGCCCGTCCGGTATCTCCACTCGATCTCCGTCCCCGCCCGCTCCGATACGACCCGCGAGGTGCTCCAACGCGTGCACCTGCTCTCGCCCCTCGTGCCAGGCGCTCCCCGCGAGTCGATGTCCTTCCGCATTCCCAACGTCAGCGACTCGTTCCGCTCATGGCTCGAGGCTGGCTCCGGCTCGCCCCGCGCCGTGGTCAACCCTGGGGGGAGACTTGGATGGAGACGCATCCCTCCCGAGGCCTTCGCCGCCGCGGCCCGGGCCTTGATCGCCTCCGGGCGTACCCCCATCGTCACCTGGGGCCCCGGTGAGGAGGAGCTCGCCCGCTCCGTCGTCGCCTCCGCCCCAGGAGCCCAACTCGCCCCTCCTACCAATATCGATGAGCTGGCCGCCCTCATGCGCTCCGCCGGCCTCACCGTCTGCAACAACACCGGCCCCATGCACCTGTCCGTCGCCGTCGGCGCCCCCACCCTCGGACTCTTCCTCCGCATGGACATGGCCCGTTGGGGTCACCCCCTCCCGCCCCACCGCATGGTCGACCTGACTCCCGTCGTCGACTCCGGTGGAGACCTGCCCGCACGTGTCTTCGAGGAGGTGAGCGCCTTCGCTCAGGAGATCCCGGCTCGGAGTTCAGTTTCCTGAGCCGGGATACGGACGGGATTCCTCGGGTAGGAGCACCGGGACTCCGTCACGGATGGGGTACGCGCGGGCACAGCTGGGGCAGCACAGCTCGGCCGGAGTGGTGCTTCCGGGATTGAAACCCGGGGGACGGATACCCTCACCCCGACCCTCTCCCGGGGGGAGAGGGAGGGTTGTTGCGGTGAGAGTGAGCGGGCCCTTGCACCGGGGACACGCCAGCGTCGAGAGCAACCAGTCGGGGAGCCTCATTCTCGCCTCGCCCCTACTTCGTTCCGCGTTCCGCCTGCAGCCGCTGCGCGAGCTCCGTCGTGCTGTGATTCTTCGGATCCCCCGCCACCGCGACCCGGCCTCCGTACGCCCTCACCTCGTCACCCTCGGGAATCGTGTCCGGCGTGTAGTCCGTCCCCTTCACGTGCACGTCCGGCTTCAGCGCCCGGATGATGTTCCTCACGTTCGGCTCGTCGAACACCATCACCCGATCCGTACACGCCAGCGCCGCCACCATCTCCGCCCTCTCCCCCTCCGGAATGTGCGGCCGGCCCGGCCCCTTGTACGCCCTCGTGGATGCGTCCGAATTCACCGCCACCACCAGGCAGTCCGCCAGTTCCTTCGCCCCCTCCAGATAGCGCACGTGCCCGACGTGGATCAGATCGAACACCCCGTTGGCCAGCGCCACCGTCTTCCCCTCCGCCCTCCAGCGCTCGCGCTGCTCCACCACCTCCGCCAGCCGCTGCACCTTGTCCAACGTCCTCACCGCGCCCCCCTCAGCTCACCCAACAGCTCGTCCCTCGCCACCGTCGCCGTCCCTGGCTTCTGCACCGCCAGCGCCCCCGCCACGTTCGCCAGTCTCGCCGCGTCACCAAAGCTTCCCCCCGCCGCCAACCCCAGCGAAAAGGCCGCGATCACCGTGTCCCCCGCCCCCGTCACATCCACCGCCTCCTTCGCCCCATGCACCGGAATCACGTCCAGCCCGCCCTTCGCATCGAAGAGCGCCATCCCGTGCCGGCCCCTCGTCACCAACAGCGCCTGGCACTTCAACCGGCGCACCACCTCGTGCCCCGCCTCCACCAGGTCCGCTTCCGTCCTCAACGGCCTCCCCACCAGGGAGTGCAGCTCCGGCTCGTTGGGCTTGCACACCGTCACCCCGGTGAACGCCGACAGGCTGTAGCGGCTGTCCACGCATACCGGCAGCCCGTCCGCCGCCAGCTTGCGCAACGCCTCCCTCATCTCCTCCCCCACCACCCCCGCTCCATAGTCCGACACCACCACCGCATCCGCGTCCTTCGCCGCCTCCTCCACCCGCTTCACCAGCGCCCTTCTCAGCTTCGGCGGCAACGGTCCCCTCTGCCCGCGATCCAGCCTCAACATCTGCTGCCGCGTCGTGTTCACCCCTCCCGCCAGGATGCGCGTCTTCGTCTCCGTCTCCACGCCCTTCGCACTCACCGCGCTCAGCTCGATCCCCGCCTCGTCGAACAGCTTCCGCAGCGCCCTCCCCATCTCGTCCACGCCCAACAGCCCCACCGCCGTCACCTGCCCCGACAGTGAACGCACGTTCGCCGCGACGTTCGCCCCGCCTCCCAGCTTCACCTCCGAGGACTCGTGGCGCACGATCAGCACCGGCGCCTCCCGGCTCACCCGGTCCGTCTGGCCGTAGATGTAGTGGTCCGCGACCAGGTCCCCCACCAGCAGCACCCTCCGGCGCGCGAAGGCCAACGCAAACTGAGCCAAGGGGGAAGATGTCACTCGGGCGGGCAGGACGGCAGCCATGGCGGCGCGTTGTCCCACAGCAACTCCCCTTCCACAAGCCGACCTTTTCCTACCCGAGCCCGAGCGCCCGGCGAAGGTGCGACTCGCCCTCGAGTACCTCCACCCCCAGCTGCACCGTCCACGTCTCGAAGCCTCCAGGCAGCCGTACCTGGTCCTTCTCCGTCGTCACCACCCGTGCCCCCAGGCTCGCCGCCCGGCTGCTCACCTCGTGGAACTCCCGCTCGCTGAAGCGATGGTGGTCCGGAAAGAAGGCCGTCCCCCTCACGTCCGTCCCCAACTCCCCCAACGTCCGCAGAAAGCCCCCCGGCCGAGCAAGCCCCGCCAGTGCCAGCACCGGTTCTCCCGACAGCGCCTCCACCGGGTGCAGCACCCCCGCCGGGTCCACCCACGCCGTGGGCCGGTAGCGCGTCCTCACGCACGGCGCCGGTAACGGCGGCAACTCCGGCCCAGGCACCGCCGCGGCTCGCACCCAGAAGAGCGTCGCCCGGCTCAACCCCGAGAGCGGCTCGCGCAACGGGCCTCGCGGCAACATCCGTCCGTTACCAAAGCCCACCGCCTCGTCCACCACCACCACGTCCTCGTCCCTCGCCAACTTCCGGTGCTGGAAACCGTCGTCGAGCAGCACCACCTCCACCCCGAACCCGTCCCTCGCCCGCTTCGCCAGCATCCGCCGATCCGCACCCACGAACAGCCTCGCCTCCGGGCACCGGCGCGCCAGCAACAACGGCTCGTCCCCCGCCTCCTCCACCGAGGGCAACGGCCCCGCTCCCGTGAAGGTCAGCGGCTCCTTCGAGCTCCGCCCGTACCCTCGCGTCAGGATGCCCACCCGCTTCCCCTCCCGCACCAGCAGCTCCGCCAGGTACAGCACCGCCGGCGTCTTCCCCGTCCCTCCCACGTTCAGGTTGCCCACCGAGATGACCCGCAGCCCCTCCACCCGCTCGCCTCGCAGCACCCCCGCGTCGTAGAGCGCTCCTCTCAGCCTCACCCCCGCCCCGTAGCCCCACGCCAGCACCCCCAACGGCGCCAACATCGCCCTCCGGCTCCAGGGCTCCGGCCTCTCCGGGTAGAACACCCGCTCGATGGCCGTCGGCCCCTGCTGTCCCGGGGACTCCGCGCTCACCGCTCCGCCCTCGCCTGCTCGTACAGCGCCAGCACGTCCGCGGCGATCCTCGCGTTGCTCGGGTGCTCCACCAACGCCCTCGCCCCCGGCTCCGAGGCCGCGGCCACCGCCTCCGGCGTCAACTCCTCCACCAGCGCATCCGCCAGCGCCGGCAGGTTGCCCTCGTCCACCGCCACCACCCTCACCCCACACGCCCTCGCCTGCGCTGCCGCCCTCGCGCTCCAGTCGTTCCCCAACCCCAGCACCCACACCTCGTCCAGCGCCTTCAGCCAACGCGCGAACGCCTCCCCCTTCTGGTACCCCGCGAACGTCACCCCCTCCTCCAGCCCCAACCCCCTCACCTGCTCGCGCACCGGCTCCACCAACCCTCCGTCCCCCACCAGCACCAGCCTCGCTCCCGCGTTCTTCTCGCGCAGCCTCGCGAAGGCTTCCACGGCCAGCGCATGTCTCCTCGAGGCCTGGAAGGTCGACACCATTCCCACCAGCGGCGCCCCCGTCAGCCCCAGTTCCCTCCGGAGTCCCTCGCGATCCTCCGCGTGCCGGAACATCGCGTCCACCAGCGGCGGCAACACCCGCACCCGCTTCCCCACCAGCCTCGTGATCAGCGACGACGATGGCACCGTGTACGCGTCCGCCGCCGGCAGCGAGGCCCTCAGCGACCTCGGCGCGTGCACCGACCGGATCAACACCGCGCCCCCCGGCCTCCCCCACCTCGCCACCAGGTGATCGTGCGTGAAGTGCGCGTGCACCACGTCCACGCTCCTCGCCTTCAGCTTCCTCGTGTCTCCCCACACCCTCCACGGCCGCGACTTCACCGACAGCTCCAGCCCTCCCTCGTCCAGCAGCCCCAACGCCTCGAACCGCGGCACCGATGGCTCCTCCGACGTGACCTCCGTCCGCAGGCGATCCACCGCCACCGTCACCTCGTGCCCCGCCTCCCGCTGCGCCAACGCCAACAGCGCCACGTTCTCCGCAGGGCCACTCCAGAACGGGCTCGCGAGCAGATGCAGGATTCTCATCGGTTCGAGCTTCCAGTGGACATCACGGTGACGGGCACCCTCACCCCGTCCCTCTCCCGGAGGGCGAGGGGTGATTGGGCGCAGTGGGGGAATTGTCCCGGGACTTCGCCAGGGCGTTCGCCATGTGCTCCACGTTGCGCTGGCTCGCTCCGGAGATCTGTCTCACCGTCGCCCTCGCCAACTCCCCCAGCGAACCCACCGTCTCCGGCTTCGCCAACAACTCCGTCATCACCCGGTACAGCTGCTCCCCATCCTTCACCTGGATGCCTCCCCTCCCCACCAACACCTGCACGCTGTCCCGGAAGTTCTCCATGTGCGGCCCGAACAGCACCGGCTTCCCCTGCCCCGCTGGCTCCAGGATGTTCTGCCCACCTCTCGTCGTGAACGACCCGCCCACGAACACCAACGTCGCCAGCCGGTACGCCCTCGACAGCTCCCCAATCGTGTCCAGCACCACCACCTGCCCGCCCTCCTCGTTCCCCTTCGAGCGCAACCCCACGCTCAGCCCCGCCTCCTTCACCAACCCCGCGATCCGCCCCGCCCTCTCGATGTACCTCGGCGCGATCACCAGCCGCAGATCCGGATGCGCCTCCAACAACCGCCGGTACACCTCCAGCAGGTGCTCCTCCTCGCCCTCGTGCGTGCTGCCCGCAATCCACACCCGCTCCTCCACCCGTAGCCTCAGCGCGCTCCGCAGCGTCTCGTCCTCCTGCCCCTGATCCGCCGCCGCCAGCGCGTCGAACTTCGTGTTCCCCGTCACCACCACCCGCTCGCCCGGCGCCCCCAGCCCCAACACCCGCTCCGCCTCGTCCTCCCCCCTCATCAGGAACAGCTCCATGTCCTTCAGCGGGTTGCCGATCAGCCCGAACAACAGCCGGTACTTCCCCTGGTGCGCCGGCGAGAAACGCCCGTTCGTCAGCACCACCCGCCCTCCCGCACGGCTCGCCGCCCGGATGAGGTTGGGCCAGATCTCCGTGTACTCGAGCACCAACAGGTCCGGGCCGATCGCCTTCACCGCCCGCCGCGTCGCGCCCCACAGGTCGTACGGCGCGTACACCACCCCGTCCACCTGCTTCGCCAGCCGCTCGCGCCCCATCATGTAGCCCGAGTTCGTCATCGTGGAGAGCACGATGCGGCACCCCGGAAAGCGCGCCCTCAACGGTCCGAACATCGGCGAGAGCGCCAGCAGGTCTCCCGCGCTCGCCCCGTGCATCCAGATGGTCGGCCCGGGCCCTCGCGCCGGCAGCTCTCCCTCCGCGTAGAAGCCCAACCGCTGCCGCAGCCCGTGCCGCGTCTTGCGGTGCAGCGACAACACCGGAAACAGCACGGCGAACAGCACATAGCTGGCGAGGACGTAGAGCAGGCGCATGGCAGCCTCAGCCGCGTCCCTCTACCAGATGCCGCCCCTCCCCACAGCACACATCCCCTCCACATTCCGTCTCCCCTGAAAACCATGAAACCTAAATTTTTCTTGGAATTGGTTGGAACAGGAAAGGCATAAATTGTCAGGAATCCTTGAATACGTCGGACCCATCAGGCACACTGATTTCATCCTTGAGGCACAGGGATCAGGAGGCAGCACAGTGGCAAATCGCATCCGTGGAGTGATGGGAGTCGCGGCCCTGTCGTTGATGATGGGCGCCTGCACCGAAGGCAGCACGGCCGAGAACAACAAGCCCGGGGCGGTCCGGACGCTGGCGTCCGCACTCGGCAACAACGTCGTGGACGCGGACGAGTCGGGCACGGCCCGCTTCATCACCGGGGACCTGGGCAGCCTGCCCGGGCTGGCCTCCCCCGAGGCGGCCCTCACGGCGGACCTGGGCCCGGCCCTGGCCAGCATCGCGCCCCAGTTCAAGCTGGACGCGGCCAACCTGACCCTCACGCGTGCCTACACGGATGCGCAGGGTGACACCCACTACCGCTACGCCGTGAGCCACAACGGCCGCGCCATCTACGGCGGTGAGCTGCGCCTGCACGCCCGCGGCGGGAAGATCTTCGCGGCCAACACCAACGTCCGCGGTGACCTGGTGGGCCCGGCCAAGGCCACCGTGGCCCCCGAGGCCGCCATCGTCGCGGCGGAGCAGGACCGCGAGGCTCCCGAGGCTTCCCGTATCGCGGGCTCGCCCGAGCTCTTCTACTACCGCAACGGCGAGAAGCTCGAGCTGGTCTACGAGGTGCGCCAGACCGGTGAGCAGGCCGACGGTACCCCCGTGGACGACTCGGTGCTGGTGAACGCCGCCGACGGCTCCGTGCTGCTGCGCGTCCCCCACGTGCACACCGGCATGAACCGCAAGCTGTACGACGGCAAGACGCTCACCACCCTGCCCGGCACCCTGGCCCGCTCCGAGGGTGAGGCGCCCGTGGCCGACGCGGTCGTCAACACCAACTACGACCACCTGGGCACCGTCTACAACTGCTACCAGAGCCTGTACGGCCGTGACTCCATCAACAACGCGGGTGCCACGCTCATCAGCACCGTGCACCACCGCGTCAAGTACGTGAACGCCTTCTGGAACGGCACCCAGATGGTGTACGGCGACGGCGACAACGTCACCGCCTCCAACCTGGCCAACTCGCTGGACGTCACCGCCCACGAGCTGACCCACGCCGTGACGGACAACGAGTCCGACCTCATCTACTCGGGTGAGTCCGGTGGCCTCAACGAGTCCATGTCCGACATCTTCGGCGCCGTGTGCGAGTGGTACGGCGAAGGCAAGGTCGTCAGCACGCGCACCTGGCTCATCGGCGACGACATCTGGACGCCGGCCACCCCGGGCGACGCCCTGCGCTACATGGCCAACCCCACCCAGGACGGCGTGTCCCTGGACTACTACCCGGACTACGCCTCGGGCGTGGACGTGCACTACAGCTCCGGCATCTCCAACCTGGCCTTCTACCTGCTGAGCCAGGGCGGTACCCACCCGAAGGGCAAGACCACCCTGGCGGTGGCCGGCATCGGCATCGAGAAGGCCTCGCGCATCTTCTACAAGGCCAACGTGGACCTGATGACGCCGAGCACCACGTTCGAGCAGGCCAAGGTCGCCACCGAGCAGGCCGCCCAGCAGCTGGGCTACGACGCGGCCACCATCGCCTCCGTCTCCAACGCCTGGAAGGCCGTGGGCGTGGGCGTGCCCGTGCCTCCCCCGGTCAACACCCCCGTGGAGAAGAACACGCCGGTGACCGACATCTCCGGTGCCCGCGGCGCCAAGAAGTACTTCAGCTTCCAGGTGCCCGAGGGTGCGTACGACCTGAGCGTCAGCATGGCCGGTGGCACGGGTGACGCGGACATGTACGTGCGCTTCAACAACGCGCCGACCACCACCCAGTACGACTGCCGTCCCTACAAGTCCGGCAACAACGAGAGCTGCGCCTTCGCCGCTCCCGCCCAGGGCACCTGGTACGTCATGCTCAACGGCTTCAGCGCCTACTCCGGCGTGACGCTGACCGTCACCTGGAAGGGCGGCTACATCCCCATCGAGGGCGGCGTGCAGCTCGACGGCCTCTCCGGCGTGCCCGGCTCCGACCAGGTCTACAAGCTCACGGTCCCCGCCCGTGCCGACGGCAGCCTGCGCAACGTCCACGTCCGCCTCTTCGGCGGCGCCGGCAACGCCGACCTCTACGTGCAGCACGGCTCCGCGCCCAGCGCCTTCGAGTACGACTGCCGCAACGTGAATGAGCACAACACCGAGAACTGCAACCTCAACAACACCCGCCCCGGCAACTACTACATCAAGATCTTCGGGGCCAAGGGCGGCTACCAGAACCTCTCGCTGCGCGCTGACTACAACTGAGTTGATCGCGCGGTGACACAGCGGCCGCTCCCGTTCTCACGGGGGCGGCCGTTTCACTTTCGCGGGTCATGGTGGGGAGCACGGGGACAGGCACCCTCACCCCGTCCCTCTCCCGAGGGGAGAGGGGAAGTCACCTGGGGCCTGGCAGGACCTTCACCGGACTCGGTACCAGCCAGGGTCTCCACTGCGTTCCGAAGAAGCGCCCCGGTGCTTCCACCCACGCCTCCACCTGCACCGCCCCCTCCTCCACCAGCTCCACCGACCTTCCATCCGGTCTCAGCCGCCCCGCCCCTCGGACTTCGACTCGGACCTTCTCACTGGCTTCTGGCGGCAGGCGCACCGTGAGCACGTCCCCCACCTGGGCCTCCCGGCGCTCCGCCTTCAGGCCCTCCAGCGCGAAGCCCTCGGGTTCGCCCAGCGCCCGGAAGGCGCAGACCGCCCCTCCACCCGCCAGCCCCTTCACCACCTGTTCCGCCGCGGCCCGCGCGTCCCCGGAGAGTTTCCCCACGTCCGGCAGGTACATCGCCAGCGCCCGGAAGACGTCCTCGTAGCGCGGCAGGCCGTGCGCGTCGTGCGAGCACAGCGCCACCCGAGGCTTCTCCCGCTCGAGCGCCAACAGCTTCTCCATCGGCTCGGAGCCCGGCTCGACGAGCAGCATCACCCCGTGCACCGGATTGCCGAAGGACGCGCCCACCGCCGGCAGCAGCCGGCTGAACGGGTTGCGCATCGCGTCCCGGAAGAACGTGTCCGCGGAGTACAACTCGAAGCCATCCGCCCGCCGCGCCGACTCCTCGTGGCGCCACGGGTTGCGCTTCTGCACCGGGTGCGCCAGCACGCTCACCCCACCCGCCTTCTCCACCGCCGCCTCGGCGTCCCCTCCATCCATCCCCTTCTGGAAACCCGCCAGCGGGAGCCTCAGGCCAAACGCCACGAGGTGCCCATGCGCCGTGGACAGCTCCACCCCTGGCACCATCAACACCCCGTCCACGAAGGCAGGCTCCCTCGGGGCCACGTCGTTGTGGTCCGTGAGCACCACGAAGTGCAGGCCCGCCGCCTTCGCCGCCGCGGCCACCTCCTCCACCGTGCCCCGCCCGTCCGAGCGCAGCGTGTGCACATGGAAGGCGCCGCGCACCCACCCGGCTCCGTCCGCTTGGGACGCCACCACCGGGTAGTCCGCATACGAGGCCGCCAGCGTGAAGAAGCCGGCCACCCCCAGCAGCAGCAGCACCAGCCCCAGCAACGCCCGGAGCAGCTTGCCCACCACCACCGCGGGTTTCACGCCGCGCCCCGCTCCGGTGCCGCCGTCTGCAGCGCCCACAGCGCCGCGTAGCGGCCTCCCGCCTTCAGCAGCTCCGCGTGGCTGCCCCGCTCCACCACCCGCCCCGCTTCCACCACGCAGATGATGTCCGCCTCCACCACCGTCGACAGGCGGTGGGCAATCACCAGCGCCGTCCGCCCCGGCAGCACCGCCGCGAGCGCCCCCTGCACCTCGCGCTCACTCTCCGGATCCAGGCTGCTCGTCGCCTCGTCCAGCACCAGCACCTGCGCCTTCGACAGCACCGCCCGCGCGATGCACAGCCGCTGCCGCTGGCCTCCGCTCAGCTTCACCCCGCGCTCGCCCACCCGCGTCTCATAGCCCTCGGGCAGTGCCCGGATGAAGCCGTCCGCGTTCGCCACCCGCGCCGCCCCCTCCACCTCCTCGCGCGTCGCGTCTGGCCGCGCATAGCGCAGGTTGTCCAGCACGCTCCCCGAGAAGAGCAACGGCTCCTGCGTCACCAGCGCGAACTTCGCCCGCACGCTCGCCGCCGTGTAGCCGTCCACGTCCACCCCGTCGAAACAGAGGCGGCCCTCCTGCGGACGATCGAAGCGCAACAGCAGGCTGGTGAGCGTGCTCTTCCCTCCGCCGCTCGGCCCCACCAGCGCCACCACCTTGCCCACCGGCAGCTCCAGCGTCAGCCCGTCCAGCGCCCGCCGCTCCCCGTAGGAGAAGCGCACGCCCTCCACCTGGATGCCCTGCCGCGGCGCCGGTGCCTCCTGGGCCCCCGCCACGTCCTCCACCGGATGGCGCAGGTCCAGCAGCGAGAAGAGCCGCTCGCCCGCCGCGCCCGCCTGCATCGCGAACTGTGTCACCCGCCCCAGGTCCTTCACCGGCTGGTACACCAGCACCACCGCCGTGAGGAATGACAGCAGGGACTCGGGCTCCATCGCGTGCGTGGCCGCCGCGTAGGCCAGCGCTCCCGCCAGCGCCGCGGCCGCCAGTACCTCCATGATCCCCGGCACTCCGCCTCGCGCCCACGCGGCCCGCACCAACGCCTCCTCGTGCGCCTTCGCGTGCGCCGAGAAGCGCGCCAGCTCCGCCGCCTGGCCGTTGAAGGCCTGGATGGTGCGCATGCCCCCGAGGCCCTCCTGGAGCTGCCCCGCGAGGTGGCCCAGCTGCACCTGGCCCTCGCGCGTGCCCTTCAGCGCCTTGCGCGTCAGCTTCGAGGCCGGCAGCGCCGCCAGCGGCAGCACGCACAGCATCAACCCGCCCAGCAGCGGACTGATGGACAGCGCCACGCCCGCCAGCACCACGATCTGCACCGTGTCCCGCAGGTACGAGCCCACCGTGTACATCGCCGCCTGCTCCACCGCCTGCACGTCCGAGGAGAAACGGCTGAGCAGATCTCCCATCCGCTCGCGCGCCAGCTGCGCGGGAGACAGCGCGGTGAGGCGGACGAAGAGCGCCCGCCGCAGGTCCGCCACCACCTTCTGGGCGAAGAGGCCCATGAAATAGAACTGCCCGAGGTACCCCACGCCCTTCACCAGCCCCACCGTCAGCACCACCACCGGGAAGCCCCAGAGCACGGCCTCGCGGGGGAGGCTCGACAGCCACGGCACCGGCTGCGCGCCACCAAAGCCCTCCGCGCCGCCCGACAGCAGGAAGCGCAGCGCCGGACCCATCAGGTACGCATACGCCCCCGTGGCCAGCCCCAACACCGCCATGCACGCGAAGGCCGCCACCAGCACGCCCACGTGCGGCCGGGCGTACCCCAACAACCTCCCCAACGACTTCCCCATCACGAAATCACCGGCCCACCTTGCGCAGCGCGGCCTTGGCGAGCTGGGCATTGGGATTGAGCTCGAGCACCTTCAACAGCTTCTTGCGCGCCACGGACGCGTCCTCCATCTCGCTGTCGATGATGGCCGAGATGATGAGCGCCCGCTCCAGGTACGGGTTGAGCGAGAGCGCCTTGCGCAGCACCTTCTGCGCCGCCTTCGCCCGGTCCTCCTTCGGCCCCGTGCCGGCCAGGAACGTGGCCCACGCCAGGTACGAGTAGTACTCGGGCTCCTGCGGGTTGAGCGTCACCGCCTCCTCGAAGTGGATGAGCGCCGAGCGGAACTGCTTGCGCTTCAGCGCCGCCTCCCCGCGCCGCAGGATGATCTCCGCGTCCACGTTCACCGTGGTGGAGCGTCCCACGTCCATGCGCGACATGAGGTACTGCAGGTACGCCTTGCGCTTCTCCTCCACCGACAACACCCGGTACGCCGCCGACAGCTTCTCCTGCACCGACTCCAGCAGATCCTTCATCTCCGAGGTGTCGAACTCGGCGTAGCTGTCCGGATGGAAGTGCGTGGCGAGCTCGTGGTAGGCGCGCTCCACCGCCTCCGTGTCCGCGGCGATGTCCAGCCCCAGGCAGCGGAAGTAGCTGCCGGTGATGATCTTCACCGCGCCGTCCCGCAGGCTCGTCTCCGTCTCCGGCGGCAGCGGCTTGCGCTTGCGCGGGGCGATGGACTCCGGCACCGCCACCACCTCGCCGGGACCGGTCGCCACTGGCGTGGGCGAGAAGCTCACGCAGCCCGCCAGCTTGAGGAACCACAGCAGCGAGTACCCGCGCCGCAAATCCCCTCGCCCGTGCGCCAGCAGGTCCCTCAGCGGGATGCGCCCGTTCACCTGCATGGCGATCTTCAGGTCGTCCGTGTTCAGCCCCAGCTCGGCCAGGTCCTTGCCGAACTCGGGCGTGCGCACCGGGTACTCCGCCTGGTGCGCGCGCAGCGGCGCGGCCATCACCTTGAGCGGAATGGCCCGCCGCGCCCCATCGAGTATCGGCGCCAGCGCCGGCGTCTCCACCGTGGCCACCTCGGCCTGGAACTCGTCGCCCGGATAGAAGGCGTAGCGGCCCTCGCGCATGCCGATGACCTGGGCCAGCCGGTCCATCGTGTAGTCGCGCAGCAGCTGCAGCAGCTCCTCGCCCGCCGCCTCCACCCCCGCATCCGCCAGCGCCGAGCCAATGCGCATTCCCGAGGCCAGCGCCTGCACCACCCGCTCCGCCTGCGCCTCCGTCAGCACCTGGCGCTGCAGCAGGTAGCTGGGCAGGGCGTCCTGCCGCGCGCTGGAGTCGTAGTTCACCGCGCCGCCCCGGGCGAAGAACACCCGCCGCGTCAGATCCCTGTACGCCACCACCAGCACGCCATCCCGCTGCACCCGGTGCAGCGACACCAGCAACGCCGGCAACGGGAAGCCCTTGAGATCGCCGCTGATCACCGCCGGACGCGAGAGCAACGCCCGCACACCCTTGAGCGGCGTCCCGGACTGCGCGGCCACGGTCGCCAGCGACTGCAGCTTGCCCACCAGCTCGCCGGGCTTGAGCGGGTCCGCCACGTAGGCGTTCACCTTCAAGTCCAGCACCGAGGCCACTCCGCGCGCCCGGCCCAGGTGGCCCTTGTCGATGGCCACGATGGGCACCCGCGAGCCCTGGCTGTGGTTGCGGATGAGGTGGCCCACGTGCGCGCCCTCCAGGCGCGGCAGGTCCACGGACACCACCACCATGTCCGGGTTGTCGGCGACGAAGTGCTCCATCGCCGAGCCGGGGTCACTCACCGCTCGCACGGTGTACCCGGCTTGAGACAACAACCCGGTCAGATGCTCCAGAGTGGGCGGATGGCTCTCGGCCAGAAGAAGCGTCTTCAAGGGCCGCCGAGTGTACACATTCGGCCCGCTCGCATCAGGGGGTATCCGTGCTCCCTCGCTCTCGGCGCCCTCTTTGCTCCGTCGCGGAAACCGCTTACCCGGTTGCCCAGGAAGAAGCCGGACGCTCCCCCGGTGAAAGAGTTCAGGGAGAGCACCGCACGGACCGTCCATGTGCAGGAGTACGGGATCCTCGAAATCGGCACCGGCATGCCCCCCACCCTGGATAAGGAGGGTAGGAAGGCAAGGAGCCAGGCGGCCAAACCCCGGAGCGTGAAGATGGAGACGGAGAATACCCCCTGGCGTGGCTACACCCTGCGACGGGCCCGGCCCGAGGAATTGGCCGTGCTGCCCGAGGTCGAGCACCTCGCCGCGCAGCAGTTCCTCCAGTCAGCGCATCCCTTCGCGGCCCAATTGGAGAGCCAGTCCCTCGAGCAGCTCCGCGAGTACCAGCGGCACGGAGGCATCTGGGTGGCCGCCACAGCGGAGGGAGGCATCGCGGCCTTCGTCCTCTGCAAGGAGGTGGATGGCGCGGCGTACATCGCGGAGCTGGACGTGCACCCGGCCCATGCGCGCCAGGGACTGGGCCGCGCCCTCTTCGAGGTGTTGAAGCGCCACGCGCGCGAGCGGGGCTACCGGGCGATGCTGCTCACCACCTTCCGGGACGTGCCCTGGAACGCGCCCAATTACGAGCGTTGGGGCTTCCGCATCATGCGGGACGACGAGGTGGGCCCCGGGCTGCGCGCCATCCGCGAGCACGAGACGCGTATGGGACTCCCCGAGGCGAGCCGCGTCTGCATGGTGCTCCCGCTGGAGGCGGCCCCCGGCGCGTGACGGACTCCCTCTCCTGGATTCACAGGCAGAGCAGGCTCCCGCCCTGCCCCGCCGGACAGCCCTCGCCGACGCAGTACTTTGGCCCGCTGTCCACCGCCGCCGTGCCGGACTGGTCATGCGGCACACTCACGCGGCAGCTCCCGGCACGGCTGTTCCCCGAGGCATCCGCGACGGTGTAGTGCACCGTGTACACGCGGCCGTCGGACGTGCCCTCGCGCTCGGCGCGCAGCCGCACGGACGTGGTGCCCACGGTGACGTCCACGTCATTACAGGTGTGGCCGTCTCCCAGGCCCAGGCCGTCCTCCACCTCGTCCGAGGTGACGCGGGTGATCCGCCCGTACTGCTCCAGGGGCAGCTCCCCCGAGCACGCATCGTGGGCACTCGCGGCGCACTGGGCGAGCGTGACGGTGACGTAGTGGTGGTTGGGTGGCCACAGCGTGAGACCCTTTTCCGCCCCCGGCGTAGGAGGCTGCGTGTCCCGCACCGTCACCGTGAAGCCACACGAGCCCGTGTTGCCGGAGCCATCCGTGGCCGAACAGACCACGGGCGTGGTGCCCCCAGGGAAGGTGGAGCCCGAGGATGGAACGCAGGTAGGGACCGCCGGGCCGCAGTTGTCCGAGCCCTTCGCCGCGTAGGTGGCCACGACTCCACCCTCGGCGCACTCCAGCACCCGCGACGCCGGACAGGACAGGGACGGAGGCGTGCCGTCCACCACGGTGACGGTCCCCACGCACCGGGCGCTCTCCTCGCCATCCGAGGCCACCAGCGTCACGGCGTGCGCACCGAGCCCGAACGGGCCCGGGGGCGACTCGGAGACCGTGAGCGGCGCGGGCCCGTTGTCCGGGTCGTAGCTGCCCGCGTTGACGCTGGCGCGCCCCTGGCAGGCCGCATTGGCGGGCACCGTGACGTCCCGGCACAGCGCCACCGGCGTCTCATTGAAGTCGCACGTGAGGTCCACCATGCCGGAGTCGAGGTTGTTGTGCTCGTTGCACTCACTGTCCCGGCCCGCGCCGGTGCCGTCGTCGTCCACCACCACGGTGACCTCCACGAAGCCCTCCATGGGCGTGTGCAGGGACAGCGTGACCTCCCTGGAGGTGTACGGCTCCAGCGCCTCCGTCAGGGTGACCACGTCCAGCAGCGTGCCCATCACGTAGAAGGCCACCTTCAATCCCGCCGGGGCCACGGCGTCACCCAGGTTCTCCACGCGAGCCTCCAGCTCGAGCGCCCGCGTGTCGCGATTGCAGAAGGAGCTCACGAGGGACACGGTGAGGTCCGGAGCGGCGACGGTGCGGGGACTCCAGGCATTGGAGTGGAAGGTGTCGAGCCCCACGGCGTACGCCGGTTGGTTCCAGACGTCCCGGGTGTCCCTCCAACCCTCGTTCCGATCCCGGAACACGGTCGTGGCCACCACGATCTCCGCGCTGCCATCCGCATCCACGTCCGCCACGAGTGGCGTCTTCTGGCGGAACGTCCCCCCGAGCGGAGACTGGAAGCGCAGGGCCCCCGTGGCACCGTCGCGGATGTACAGGGCGTCCTCGTCGTTGAGCACCACCTCCACCTGCCCATCCCCCTCGAAATCGAAGGTGGTGGACCAGACGTGGCCCTGGCTGTCGAGCGCCACCGTCCACTTCAGGGTGCCGTCGGTCTCGAAGACGGCGTAGGACTCCGCGCTGCCCACGCCCACCTCGGGCAGGCCGTCCCCATCGAAGTCCGCGATGTTGGGAGCGTAGAAGCTGGCGCCCTCGCGCGTGGCCGTCCACAGGTGCGTGCAGTCCGTGTCGAACAGGGAGACCTGCTCGCCGTGCGCCACGACGATCTCCCCCTGGGGATCCGCGTCGAAGTTGCCCACCCCGGCCCAGGCGTTGCTGACATCGGCCGTGATGCAGTGGAGGCTCCCGTCGAAGCGGTACACCGCGGGGCCGTTGATCACCTCCTGCGTACCATCGAGGTCCAGGTCCACGCCGAAGGCCGTGGTCCCCGGGATGGAACCGCTCCACTTCAACGCCCCGGTGTGGCTGTACACGCGATGGCCGTCGAGGATTTCCAGGAACCCGTCGCCCTCGAGGTCCGCGAGCGACAGCTCGCCCCCATGCTCCACCCGCGTGGGCGCCGGGATGCGGAACAGGAGGGTGCCGTCGCCCCGGAAGCAGAGAATGTCCAGCGAGCTCTCCGACAGGGAGCACAGCTCCACGCTCCCGTCCCCGTCGAGGTCGCCCGCCGCGAGGCTCCGCGCGGCCTGTGTCCTCAAGGAGGGCTCCGCCACCGCCCACAATTCCTGGCCGGTATCCCCCCGGATGGCGCGGAGGACCGCGGGGCCCGAGCCGGAGAGCACCGCCTCCGCCGGGGCCGAGTTGAACACCACCTCCGGAATGCCATCGCCGTTCACGTCCACCACCACCGGATGCGACAGCACGCGGTGGAAATCGGGCAGCACGGTGCTCCCGGTCCATTCCCACTGCGGCTCGGGCAGGAAGCTCGGCGTGTAGGGCGCATCCACCACACAGGCCGGGCCCGTCTCCACGGGCCGCCACTTCTGGGACTCTGGAGCCTCGGTCCTGCATGCGGCCACCAGGGACGCGGCGAGCACTCCGGCACAGCCTGTCTCCCAACGCATGGCATCCGCCTCCGGCTCCGCCCGGCGATGAACATCCCGCCAGGGCGCGGGCACGCAGGCTGCTCATGCATTCCGGCCCCCCCCACTGGCTGGAAGTCCGAGGCTCACGTGCACGGCCCGACGTTGAGCACGGCACGCGGAAGTTTCCAGGCGGGACAGCCGTACCGGAGGCGTGTAGGACTGTTCCCAGGACCCATGATCGAGCTCCTCCTCCACAACCCGCTCCTGCTGCTGTTCATCGTCATCGGTATCGGGTACCCGCTGGGACGTGTGCGCGTGGCGGGCAGCTCGCTCGGCGTCGCCGCGGTGCTGTTCGTCGGCATCGCCATCGGCGCCCTGCACCCCGACCTCAAGCTGCCGGAGATCATCTACCTGCTCGGCCTGGTGCTCTTCGTCTACACCATCGGCCTGAGCAGCGGCCCGTCCTTCTTCCGCTCCTTCGGGCCCCGCGGGTTGAAGTCCAACCTGCTCGTGCTCGGCATGCTGGCGCTGGGGCTCGGGCTCACGCTGGCCGCGCAGCGCGTGCTGGGCTTGAGGCCCACGCTCGCCGGTGGCCTGTTCGCGGGCTCGCTGACGAACACTCCCGCGCTCGCCGCCGAGCTCGAGTTCCTCAAGCTGCGCGCTCCCCACGACGCGCAGGCCCTGGCGGATCCCGTGGTGGGCTACTCCATCTCCTATCCGCTGGGCGTCATCGGCGTCCTGCTGGCCATCGGCCTCACGCAGCGGCTGTGGAAGGTGGACTACCGCGCCGAGGCCGAGCGCACCCGGGAGCCCGGCTCGGTCAACCAGCCGCTCGAGACGCGGGTGGTGAAGGTGCTCCGCGCGCCCGAGGAGCCCCTGGGCACGCTCATGCAGCGCCTGGGCTGGGACGTCGTCTTCGGCCGGCATCTGCGGGGCAGCCACCTGGACATCGCCGACCTCTCGACGCGGCTGCAGCCGGGGGACCTGGTCACCGTGGTGGGCCCCGCGCAGGAGCTGGACGAGGTCACCGCGGGGCTCGGAGAGGTGAGTCAGGAGCCGCTGGCGCATGACCGGAGCGTGCTCGACTACCGGCGCATCTTCGTCTCCAATCCGGAGGTGGTCGGGCGGCGGCTGGCCGAGCTGGATCTCCCGGGGCGCTTCGGCGCGGTGGCCACCCGGCTGCGTCGCGGCGACGTGGACATGCTCACCCAGGAGGACACCGTGCTCGAGCCGGGCGACCGGCTCCGCGTGCTCACCCGGCGGGACAAGCTCGACGAGGTCAGCCGCTATCTCGGCGACTCGTACCGCGCCATCAGTGAGATCGACATCCTCAGCTTCAGCCTGGGGCTCGCCCTGGGGCTGCTGCTGGGCTCGGTGCCCATTCCCCTTCCCGGCGGCGTGGACCTGAAGCTGGGCTTCGCGGGCGGCCCGCTGGTGGTGGCGCTGGTGCTCGGCTGGCTGGGTCGCACGGGCCGCTTCGTCTGGGGCCTGCCCTACAGCGCCAACCTCACCCTGCGGCAGATCGGCCTGGTGATGTTCCTCGCCGGGGTGGGCACCCGCTCCGGCCATGCCTTCGTCTCCACCCTGACGCAGGGCGGAGGGCTCGCGCTGCTCGTCGCGGGAGGCCTCATCACCTTCACCGTGTCGATGGCCACGCTCGTCCTCGGCCACAAGGTGCTCGGCATCCCCATGAGCGTGCTCACGGGCCTGCTGGGCGGCCTGCAGACCCAGCCCGCGGTGCTTGGCTTCGCGCTGGAGCAGACGAAGAACGACCTGCCCAACGTGGGCTACACCACCGTCTATCCGCTGGCCACGGTGGCCAAGATCATCCTCGCCCAGGTGCTGCTGGCGATGCTGCTGTGAGGGCTCACCCCCAGGAGATCTCGTACTCGCTATCGAGCGAATCTATCTGGTGGCCCCGCACGCTCAACCGGTGGACCTTCATCTTTTCCATCAGTTCCAGCAGCACGCCTTCGTGGAACGGATAGGGAATGAAGGTGCGCTTCACGCCGAAGCGGGCATGCGCCGGCGCCACCCACCTCAGCTCGTACCTGCCGAAGCTCAATGCGACCCGGTACACCACCGGCAGACAGTCCAGCAGGCGCCGGGCATCGCCCCCGTGCATCACCCCCATGGCCCTGCCCGCCGAGGACTCCCGGAAGTCCGCCGCCGCCCTCCGGCCGATCCGCCGCAGCGCCTCCTCGATGTCTCCATACTTCGCCGCGAGCAGCTGCACGGCGGTGGAGACCATCCGGAGATAGGTGGCAATGGGGTAGTTGAAGAACTCCACGAAGCTCGTCTCGCCACTGGCCTCCAGACAGCGCCGCGCCGTCTCCGCGTCCCCGAGCTCTTCCATGGCCTTCAACAGGCCGATGCAGAACACGCCACGCGCGGTGTCACTCTGAGCCGCGAGGGAGATCCGCCGCGCGAAGTCGCGCTCCCAGTGCTCCCGCGTGAACCGCGGCACCGCCCCCTGACCCTCCTGGCTCATGCGCCCTCCCCCATGAGTTGACGAATCGGGTACCCCACCCCACATGTGGGGGCATATCGGGGCTCATCAGACCGCGATATCCAAGCCCGCGTCGCGGAGTCATGAAGCGGCGATAAGCAAATCTTCAGCGATGCGTCAGGTGCTTCCGCTCAGAGGCCGAGGAACATCAACTCCTCGTCGACGTACGTGTCGCCAATCCGCAGGGCTCGCTTCTCCACGCCGTAGGACTGGAAACCCAACGCGAGGCACAGGGTCCGGGCCGGGCCGTTGTCCACCATCACCTCGAGGTGGAGCTGTTCGACTCCGCCCATCTTCCTGCTGGCGTCGATCGCCGCCTCGAGCAGGCGCCTGCCGATGCCTCGCGACTGGTGCTCCGGCGCGACGTACATGCCCCAGATGCGGGCCTTGTGCGCCGCCTTGCGGAAGGAGTCGCGCCGCAGGCCCACCATCCCCACCAGCTTGTCGTCCACGAAGGCGCCGAGCACGAGGTTCGTCGAGGGAGACTGGCTGTCGAGCCGGGCCCGCACCACGTCGAGGGGAACATTCTCCTCTTCCTCGGGGGACGAGGCGAAACAGTCGGGGTGCTCCCGGAGGGCCCTGAGCCGGAGCGACCAGAATGCCGCCGCCTCCGAGGGGAGCAGTGTCCGGATGATCGGTTCGGTGGGAGGCGCCATACCGGGAGCCTGCTGCGTCCAGGGGGGCGCCGTCTACTCCGGCCGTTTCCCGTGCGACGTCTGGGTAACGAGGTTCCTTCCGAGGTAACCCCGTAGTACGAGGGAGGGGTCCTTTTCGAAAAACCGAGCCCGTCCCCAGCCCCATGCACTCCGCTCGAAACCGGACCCCCTTCTTCTCCACCCTGGCCCTCGTTTCCATCCTGGGGGGCGCGGCCTGCAAGCCACCCGAAGCGCCCCCTCCGGCCGCTCCTCCGGCCGTGGAGGTGGGAACGATCACGGTGCACCCCTCGAACATTCCGGTGCTCGATGAATTGCCGGGGCGCATCGCTCCGACGCGGAGCGCCGAGGTGCGTCCTCGCGTGTCCGGCATCATCGTCGAGCGCGTCTTCCGGCAGGGGGGCAGCGTGAAGGCGGGGGACGTGCTCTTCAAGCTCGACGCGTCGATGTACGAGGTCGAACGTGCCAGCGCGAGGGCCGTGTTGGCGAAAGCCGAGGTGACGGCCGCGGAGGCCCGCCAGCAGGCGGAACGGGGCGAGAAGCTCCTGGCCAGCGGCGTCGTCACCCAGGAGCAGCACGAGACGCTCCAGGCAGCCCTCCAGCGTGCCGAGGCCGATGTGGCGGCGGCCCGGGCGGCGGTGCGCCGCGCGGAGCTCCACCTGGAGTACACGACGATCCGCGCGCCCATCGGAGGAAGGATCGGCCGGGCCCTGGTGACGGAAGGCGCGCTCGTGAGCGCGGGAGATCCCACGGCGCTCGCGCTCATCCAGCAGCTCGATCCGGTCTACGTGGACTTCACCCAGCCGGCCATGGAGCTCCGCCGCCTGCGCCAAGCCTTCAAGGACGGGCGCATCCAGGGCAGCACCCCCGAGCAGGCGAACATCCAGCTGGTCCTCGACGATGGCTCCCTCTATGAGAAGGCGGGGCGGCTGCTCTTCACGGACGTGACGGTGGATCCCGGCAGCGGCCAGGTGACGCTGCGCGGTGAGTTCCCCAACCCGGACGCCGAGCTCCTTCCTGGCATGTACGTGCGGGGACGCGTCGAGCAGGGCACCCTGAGCGAGGCGCTCGTCGTGCCCCAGCAGGCCATCCAGCGCGACAACGCGGGCAAGTCCCAGGTCTTCGTGGTCGCGGGCAACGGCACCGCCGAGGTGCGCCCGGTGCGCATCTCCCGCGTCTACCAGGAGCAGGCGGTGATCCAGGAAGGCCTGAGGACGGGCGATCAGGTCATCGTCGAGGGCTTCCAGAAGATCGGCGCGGGCGCACCGGTGAAGCCCGTGGCCTGGACCGCGCCTGGCGCCGGCATCAACCCCTCCCAGCCTCGATAGGGCCCACCGCCATGCCTCGTTTCTTCATCGACAGGCCCATCTTCGCCTGGGTCATCGCGCTGTTCATCATCATGGGGGGCGTGCTCGCCATCCCCAACCTGCCGGTGGCGCAGTACCCCCACGTGGCGCCGCCGCAGATCACCATCTCGACCTTCTATCCGGGCGCGTCGCCCGAGGACCTCTACCAGAGCGTCACGCGCATCATCGAGGAGGAGCTCAACGGCACGAAGTCGTTGCTCTACTTCGAGTCGACCAGTGAAGCGACGGGAGCGGTCACCATCACCGCGACCTTCGCGCCGGGAACGGATCCCGCCCTGGCCGCCGTCGATCTCCAGAACCGCGTCAAACGGGTCGAGCCACGGTTGCCGCTCGCCGTGTCGCAGCAGGGCCTGCAGATCGAGGAAGCCGGCAGTGGCTTTCTCATGCTGGTGACGTTGCGCTCCACCGGCGACACCTTCGACGAGCTCGGCCTGGGGGATTACCTCTCGCGCAACGTGCTCAATGAGTTGCGGCGCATCCCGGGCGTGGGCCGGGCGCAACTCTTCTCCTTCGAGCGCGCCATGCGCGTCTGGGTGGATCCCACCCGGCTGCGGGGAGTGGGCCTCACCTCCCAGGACGTGACGAACGCCATTCGCGCGCAGAACGCCCAGGTCGCGGCGGGCTCGCTCGGCGCACAACCCGGACCGGCGACCCAGAAGGTCGCGGCGACCGTGCTGGTGAAGGGCCAGTTGACCTCGCCGGAGGAGTTCGGCGCCATCGTGCTTCGCGCGAACGCGGATGGCTCCTCCGTGCGCCTGCGGGACGTGGCCCGCGTGGAGCTGGGCGGGCAGAACTACTCCATCTCCTCCCGTCTCAATGGCCAGCCGAGCGCGGCGATCGGTGTCCAGTTGTCCCCCACGGGCAACGCACTCGAGACCTCGACGGCGGTCCGCGCGAAGATGGCGGAGCTGGCCCGGTTCTTCCCGGCGGGCATCGCCTACGACGTTCCCTATGACACGGCCCCGTTCGTGGGCGTGTCCATCGAGAAGGTCCTCCACACGCTCGCCGAGGCGGTGCTCCTGGTCTTCCTGGTGATGTTCCTGTTCCTCCAGAACATCCGCTACACGCTCATTCCCACCATCATCGTCCCCATCGCCCTGCTCGGCACCTGCGCGGTGATGTTCGCCCTGGGCTTCTCCATCAACGTGCTCACCATGTTCGCCATGGTGCTCGCGATCGGCATCCTCGTGGACGACGCCATCGTGGTGATCGAGAACGTGGAGCGCATCATGAGCGAGGAGGGCCTGTCTCCGCGCGAAGCCACGCAGAAGGCCATGAAGCAGATCACGGGAGCCGTCATCGGCATCACGCTCGTGCTCAGCGCCGTCTTCGTGCCCATGGCCTTCTTCCCCGGCTCCGTCGGCGTCATCTACAAGCAGTTCTCGCTGACCATGGTGGTGTCCATCCTGTTCTCGGCGCTGCTCGCCCTGTCCCTGACGCCAGCGCTCTGCGCGACCTTCCTCAAGCCCGTCACCCGAGGGCACGCGCACGCGAGCTCGGGGTTCTTCGGCTGGTTCAACCGCGGCTTCGAGCGCACGTCGCACGCCTATCGTGGACTCGTGGGCCACACCCTGCATCGTGCCGGCCGGTTCATGCTCATCTACGCCGCGGTGTTCGCGGCCCTTGGCTGGCTCTTCGTCCAGCTCCCCTCGTCCTTCATCCCCAGTGAGGATCAGGGCTTCATCATCCTCGGGGTGCAGGCGCCACCGGAGGCCACGGTCAACCGGACGCTGGACGCGGTGGTCCAGATGGAGAAGACGCTGCTGGCGGAGCCAGGCGTGGACCGGGTCGTGGCCATCCTGGGTTTCAGCTTCTCCGGCCAGGGGCAGAACGCGGCCTTGAGCTTCGCGACGCTGAAGCCCTGGTCGGAGCGAGGAGCGGAGGACAGCGCAGAGGCCATCGCCGCACGGGCGAACGCGGCGCTCTCGGCGGTGCGGGATGCCTTCATCTTCGCCCTCTCGCCTCCACCCATCGAGGGACTGGGAAACACGGGCGGCTTCTCCTTCCGCCTGGAAGACCGGGCGGGCATGGGACAGGAGGCACTCGCCGCCGCGAGGGATCAACTGCTGGCCGCCGCCGCAAAGAGTCCCATCCTCGCCGGAGTGATGTTCGAGGGGCTGGCGAACGCGCCGCAGGTCGAGCTCCGCGTCGATCGCGAGAAGGCCAGCGCGCTCGGACTCACGTTCGCGGAGATCAACGAGACCCTCTCCACCAACCTGGGCTCGGCCTACTCCAATGACTTTCCCAACGCGGGCCGGATGCAGCGGGTGATCGTCCAGGCGGAGGGAAGCCGGCGCATGCAGGCGGAGGATCTCCTCGCCTTCAACGTGCGCAACCGCGAGGGGACCCTGGTGCCCCTCTCCGCCTTCGCCACGGTGGACTGGCGGGTGGGGTCCGCCCAGGTCATCGGCTACAACGGCTACCCCGCCGCCCGCATCAGCGGCAACGCGGCTCCCGGCCATTCGAGCGGTGAAGCCCTCCAGGAGATGGAGCGTCTGGCGAGCCAGCTCCCGCGCGGGTTTGGTTTCGACTGGAGCGGGCAATCCCTGCAGGAGATTCAGTCGGGCTCGCAGGCCCCGTTCCTGATCGCCCTGTCCATGTTGTTCGTGTTCCTGTGCCTGGCCGCCCTCTATGAGAGCTGGTCCATTCCCCTGGCCGTGTTGCTCGTCGTGCCCCTGGGAGTGCTCGGCTCGGTCCTGGCCGTCATGCTCCGGGGAATGAGCAACGATGTGTATTTCAAGGTCGGACTCATCACGATCATCGGCCTGTCGGCGAAGAACGCCATTCTGATCATCGAGTTCGCCAAGGAGCTCCGGGAACAGGGCAAGCCGCTCGTGGACGCGGCGCTCGAGGCCGCGCAGCTGCGCTTCCGTCCCATCCTCATGACCTCGCTCGCCTTCACGCTGGGCGTGGTTCCGCTCGCCATCGCCAGTGGGCCCGGCGCCGCCAGCCAGCGCGCCATTGGCACGGGGGTGCTCGGGGGAATGCTGTCCGCCACGGTGCTCGCGGTGATCTTCGTGCCGGTCTTCTACGTCTTCATCATGCGGCTGCTCAGCCGGCGGACCGTGGAAAACGGAGAGGCGCGTCTCCCAGAAGCCACGAATGGATCGCTTCCTCGCTAGCCTGCCTGGACCCAGCCACCAGGGCGCCTACGCCATCTCCTTCTGAGGAAGAAGCGCACTCGCGCTACTCCGTCACGTCCTTCTTCCTGGCCGAGAGCTGAGCCGGTAGCGGAGCGGGACCGGAATCTCCGCCGATCCTGCCTGAATCCCCGCCCTCCCCTTCATCGGGGCCCCGACGCATCCTCCAGTCAATCGCCCGCCTCACGCGGGCCTCCCGAGGACACGTCATGGCTCACGACCACCCCGCCCCCTCCGTCCACCACCTCGTGCCGGGCTTTGGCGCTGACCGTGCCGCCCACTACGACACCCAGGCGTCCGTCAACCTCGCTGGCGCCCAGGCGATGTACGAGCTCGGGGTCAGCGCGTTGACCGCCCAGCTCGACGGACAGGACACGGCGTCGCTGCTCTTCGTGGGACTGGGCACGGGCGCGGAGTTGGTGCCCTACACCCGCTTCGACGTGCCGGGCTGGCGCTTCACGGGCGTGGAGCCCTCCGACGCCATGCTCGCCGTCGCCCGTCAGCGCCTGGAGGCCGAGGGACTGCTCTCGCGCACGCACCTGCACGGGGGCGAGCTGCACACCTTGCCGCCCGGCCCCCCGTTCGACGGCGCGCAGATGATGGGGGTCCTGCACCATGTGGAGGGCGAGGAGGCCCGCCTCGAGTTGCTGCGAGAGGTGACCCGGCGGCTCGAGCCCGGAGCGCCCCTCGTCCTGGGCTGCCGCATCGGCAAGGACCCCGAGCTGACGAACGTGGAGCTGCGGCGGCTGCGGGCCTATGGCGTCTCCCCGGACCAGCTGGAGCGCCGGCGCCAGCTCTTCGCGGTGATGCGGCCCATCGAGTCCGATGCCGCCCTGTTCGACATGTTCGCCCGGACCGGACTGGTGGCGCCGCGGACGCTCTTCGTCTCGCTGCAGTTCAAGGTCTTCCTCGCGCGCTTCGAGCCCGGAGCCGCGGGCTGAGACCCCGCCCCGCGGTCCCCGTGCCTCGCCCCGCGGAACGCCCGGGTGCCTGGAGCATCCGAGCACGGCCCTCGAGTCCGGAGCCATCCATGCCCGCCTCCCCCTCCTCGCGCACCAGTCTGGCACTGCTGCTCTTCCTCTGTGTGTCCTTCGCGGCCCAGGCGGCGGAGACAACCCCGGAGGCATTCCTCGCCACGCACAATACGGAAGGGGTGCGGCTGAACCGGGCGGCCATGGGCGTGCTGCTGGGTTGGGCGGTGCTGAACATCGGGACGGGGACCGCGGGCCACTTCACCACCGAGGGCGAGCTGCGGGCCTTCTGGCAGGCCAACGCGGCGTGGAACGTGGTGAACCTGGCCATCGGGGGCTTCGGCCTGTACGGGCAGCTCACCGCCACGCCGGAGACGTGGGACCTGGGACGAAGCCTCGCCGAGGGGCAGAAGATGGAGAAGCTCCTCCTGCTCAACGCGGGCCTGGACGTGGGCTACGTCGCCTTCGGGGGCTTCCTGCTGGAGCGCGGGCTGCGCACGGACTCGGCGCAGCTGCGCGGATGGGGCAAGAGCCTACTGCTGCAGGGCAGCTTCCTGCTGCTCTTCGACGCAGTGCTGTGGGGGCTCAACTGGCGCCTGAACTCGCAGCTCACGGCGCGGCTGGTGCCCGCCCCGGACGGCGTGGGGCTCCTGTTGACGTGGCCTTGAGCAACGGGCACCCACTCACTGACTGAGTTCCCAGAGCGAGCAGCCATCCATGGAAACGGACTATCCGAATCTTCAGGGCAACGTCGCCCCAGAACGCCACCAGTCCACGCCCCTGGTGCCCATGAGCCCGTACCAGGATTAAACTCCCTGCGATGGCCACCAAAGACGAGCTCCTCTCCGATGTGCTGCGGCTCCCGCCCGAGCAGCGCGCCGAGCTTGCACACAAGCTCCTGCTCAGTCTCGAGGCGGGACCTGAGGATCAGGACGTCGAGGCCGAATGGGATCAGGAGTTGGAGCGGCGCGCCCGCGAGGTACTCGACGGCACTGTGAAGACGGTTCCGTGGAAAGAGGTCGAGGCGCGTATCACCCGCCGGTTGCGACAGCGGCGCTGAGATGGTTCACCTCGAGCTCCACCCAGGGGCAGCCCGGGAGGTGGAGGCCATCATCGACTGGTACGAGGAGCAGCGGGCAGGTCTTGGAGCCGAGTTCCTGGCCCAGCTCCGCCGTGACCTCCAGGTGAGCACCGAGAACCCTCGCACGAGCCCTCCCTGGCCGGGTGCGAGAGCACGAGCCCTGGACGTGCGGCGCTTCATCATGGAGCGCTTTCCGTTCGCCCTGCCCTACCTCATGCGCGAAGACCTGGTGGTGGTGCTTGCCATCTCGCACGTGCGCCGCCAGCCAGGGTACTGGCTCCAACGTGCGAAGCCGTCGCGAAGGCGCTGAAGTCGCCCTCAAGGGCGAGCCTGCTCGCCTTCTTCCCACGTGGCCGTGAGCGGCGCTTCGGTTAGGATGCGCGCCGCTTCTCATGTCCACCGCCCCCCAGATTCTCGTCGTGGCCGGCGAGGCGTCCGGTGACGCCCACGCCTCCGAGCTCGTCGCCGCCCTCAAGGCCCAGCGTCCGGACCTCACCTTCTTCGGCATGGGAGGCTCGCGTCTGGCCGCCCAGGGCGTGGAGCTGCTCTACGGCGCCCACGAGGTCAACGTCATGGGCATCACCGAGGTGCTGCCCAAGATTCCGCGCATCCTCCAGGTGATGGGCGGGCTGGCCCAGGCCGCCGCCGAGCGCCGCCCCGTCTGCGCCATCCTCGTGGACATCCCCGACTTCAACCTCCGGCTCGCCGCCCGCCTCAAGAAGCTCGGCATCCCCGTCGCCTACTACGTCTCGCCGATGATCTGGGCCTGGCGCCGCGGCCGGGTGAAGACGATCGCCAAGCTCGTGGACCGGATGCTCTGCATCCTCCCCTTCGAGGAGGACTTCTACCGGGAGGCTGGGGTTTCCGCCCGCTACGTGGGCAGCCCCGTGGTCGAACAGGTCCCCTCCCCCGCCAGTGCCGCCTCCTTCCGCCAGAAGCTCGGCCTGCCCGTGGAGACGCCCACCCTCGCCCTGCTGCCGGGTAGCCGGATGAGCGAAATCCGCCGCATCCTCCCCAGCATGGTGGGTGCGGCGAAGCAGCTCGTGGCCGAGCGCCCCGGACTCCAGGTGGTGGTGCCCGTGGCCCCCACCATCCCGCGCGAGGAGATCCTCTCCCGCTTCGAGGGCAGTGGCGTGCAGCCCGTGCTGGTGGACGGCCGGGCCCCCGAGGTGGTGGGCGCCAGCGACGCCGCCATCGTGGCCTCGGGAACCGCGGCCCTGGAGGCCGGGCTGATGCAGCGGCCCCTCGTGGTGGTGTACCGCGTCTCGCTCGTCACCTACCTCGTGGGCCGGATGATGCTGAAGGTGGCGCACGTGGCGCTCGTCAACCTGCTCGCCGGCCGCCGGGTGGTGCCCGAGCTGCTCCAGGGCGACATGACCCCCGAGCGCATCGCCGGGGAAATCCGCCGCCTGTGGGTGCCAGGCACACCACGCGAGGAGATGCTCCAGGGGCTGGAGGAGGTGCGCACCCGGCTCGGCCAGCATGGCGCCGCCGCCCGGGCCGCCGAGGCGGTGATGGAACTGCTCCCCCCCGCCCAAAAAGTCTAGGAGCGGACACCCCGCCGCTCTGGTATGTCCCGCCGCGCGATGAATCCAGTGCTGGTCTGCATCCCCACCTACAACGAGCGGGACAACCTCGAGCCGATCACCCGTGCGGTGCTCGCGGCCGATCCCCGTGTGGACATCCTCGTCGTCGACGACAACTCCCCGGATGGGACGGGGAAGCTCGCCGACGAGCTGGCGGCCAAGGAGCCGCGCATCCGCGTCCTGCACCGCGAGAAGAAGCAGGGCCTGGGCCGCGCCTACCTCCACGCGTTCCGTGTCGCGCTCGACGCGGGCTACCAGTACATCATCGAGATGGACGCGGACTTCAGCCATGACCCGCGCTACCTGCCCACCATGCTGGACATGGCGCAGGGGGGCGTGGACCTGGTGCTGGGCTCGCGTTACGTGAGCGGCGGCGGCACCGTCAACTGGGGCGCGGGCCGCAAGGTCATCAGCCGGGGCGGCTCGCTCTACGCGCGCACCATCCTCGGCGTGGGCGTGAGAGATCTCACCGGCGGCTTCAAGTGCTTCAACCGCCGGGTGCTCGAGGGCATCGACCTGGACGCGGTGAAGAGCACCGGCTACGCCTTCCAGATCGAGCTCACCTACCGCACCCTCAAGAAGGGCTTCACGGTGAAGGAGACGCCCATCATCTTCGAGGACCGCCGCGTCGGGCAGTCGAAGATGAGCCGGAAGATCTTCCTCGAGGCCCTCACGATGGTGTGGAAGCTGCGTCTCACCGTGTAGAGAGGCGCATGCTTTCCGAGCAGCTCTCCCTGTTCCTCGTGGCACTCCCGGCGGTCCTCTTCGTGGTGGACCCGATCGGCGTGGTGCCCATCTTCCTGGCGATGACGTCGGGGGACTCGGAGGAGAAGATCCGCAAGACAGCGCGGCGCGCGTGCCTCGTGGCGTGCTCGCTGCTGTTGTTCTTCGCCGTCTTCGGCGGGCTCATCTTCAAGGTGTTCGGCATCTCGCTGGGCGCCTTCCGGGTGGCCGGCGGCATCCTGCTGCTCATCACCGCGCTGGACATGCTGCGCGCCCGGCCCTCGGAGACGCGCACCACCCCGTCCGAGCAGGCGGAAGGTGAGCGCAAGGAGGACGTGGCGCTGGTGCCGCTGGCGATGCCGCTGCTGGCGGGGCCCGGCGCCATCGCCACCGCCATGGTGCTGATGGCCAAGGGTGGCGACAACCTGCTGTCCGCCGTGCCCGTGCTGGTGGCCATCGTGCTCACCTTCGTGGCGAGCTACTTCGTGCTGCGCGCCGCCGGCTTCGTGCAGCGCGTGCTCAAGCAGTCCGGCGTGGCCATCCTCGAGCGCGTGATGGGCCTCATCCTGGCGGCCATCGCGGTGCAGTTCATCGCGGACGGCGGAAAGGACCTGCTCCGCTAGAGGCAGGAGCAGGCCCACACGGCTCAGATGCTGGAGGACACCCAGGCGCCGGCGTCGCTCTTCATCACCGCGCCTTTGGCCTCGCCGCCCAGCGACAGCTCGTCCGGGGCCGCGCGCACGGCGTCGTAGATGTAGCCACCCACCCGCGGCTGGAGGAAGAGCACCACCGCGTCCGTGGTGCTCGACTGCACCACCTGGTAGTTGAGCCCGCCGCACTTGGGCTCATCGCCCGCGAAGAGACGCTCCAGCATGGCCTCCTCGGGCCGGCGCACGAAGACGAGCACCTGCGAGGGCCCATCGCGCCCGTCCGCCGCGATACTGGCCAGCAGCTCCTGAGGCACCTGCTCCCGCATCAGCGTCTGGACCAACTCGCACTTGCTGGCCTCTTCGTCCGGCTTGATGAGGGACGCACGCGAGTACATGCAGCCGGGGGCGGCGAGGGCGAGCAGAGCGGGCAGCACGAGTCGCTTCATCCGTCGGTTCTCCTTGGGGGGGTGCATCACAGCTTCCGCCACTGGGGCGGAATGGGGGTAGTGGCCAGGGCCGGAGGCTCCACGGCCAGGATGTATTCGGCGCGCCGGTTGGCGGCCTCGTCCGTCTCGTCCTGCGTGGCCACGCGCGGGGACTGCTCGCCGAGGCCCTCATAGAAGATGGGCAGCTTCAGGCCTCGCTTGCGCAGGTACGCCGCGATGCTCCGGGCCCGCTCGAGCGACAGCTTCCGGTTGGAGTCCGTGTCCCCCACCGTGTCGGTGTGCCCGAGGATGTAGAGGCGCAGCTCCGCGAAGCGGCCGTAGCGCGTCACCGCGTCGGCGATGAGCGCGTGGCTGGCGTCCAGCTTCCCCCGCTCCGCCGCCGGCACGTCCGCGCGGCCCGAGGGGAAGTTGACCTCCTCATGCGGGATGTCCACCCGCCACGGGAAGAGGTCCACCCCCGTGTAGAACTCCGAGGTGTCGAAGGCCTTGAGCGAGATGCGCAGCACCCTGCCCTCCGCCGCCGGCCACGTCACCTCCAGCGGCTTGCCCGCGGGCGCGCCAGCGAAGGGCACCTCGCCGTCGAAGGCCGTCTTCCCAGTGTCCATCAGCACCGTCACCTGCGCGCGCGCCGCGGGCCGGGACAGGGTGAAGCGCAGCTTGCGCCCCTCCACGTCCACGTCCTCGGGCACCACCGTCAGCTTCAGCGGCCCCAGCAGCTCCGTGTCGAAGGACAGGGGGATGGAGGCTTCCTCCGCGTCCGGGAAGCGCACCACCAGCTCCCCCTCGTAGTGGAAGCGGCCCTCGGGCTGCTCCAGCGGGAGGGCTCGCGTCACGCCCGGCTTGCCTCCGCCCTTCACCCGCACCTGCTGGCCGTCACCGCGCTCGAGCTTCAGCTCGAAGCCGGCGATGGGCTCCTCGATGTGCACCCGCAGCTCCGGCAGCCCCTTGCCCACCGCGGCCTGGGGCTGGAGCGACACGCGCACCGCGTCCGCGAGCGCGCACAGGGGGGACAGGGTGAGGCACAGCAGCAAGAGACGGGCGTTCATGCGTGGTGGCTACCTCCGGGTTCGAGGCCAACCCTGGCCGGGGCGCGTGGCTGGGTGCAACGCGTACCCGGGTCGAGGCCCGGAGTAGTGTCCGGAACAGGCCCTTGGGCGGCGAGCATTCCACACAGGGGTGGAATGTGACGACCCTCACCCCCGCCCTCTCCCAGAGGGAGAGGGCGCATGCACGGGGAGGAACCAGGGGGGCGTGGCACCCTCACCCCGTCCCTCTCCCGGGGGGAGAGGGGAGATTGGGTTCAGGGGACTCCCACGAGGGTGATCCCCGCCTTGTCCGCACCCCGGAAGAGCTCCGGCGCGTCCAGCAGCACCGTCTTGCCCGCTTCCAAGGCCAGCACCTTCGCACCCACTTCCTGCATGACTTCCAGGGTGCGCGGGCCCACCGCCGGGAGATCGAACCGCAGGTCCTGTCCCGGCTTGCAGCGCTTCACCACCACCGCCCCCGCTCCACCGTACTTCCCGCCCCGGCGGATGGCCTCGTCCGTGCCCTCCACCGCCTCCAGCGCCAGCACGTGGCCGTTGTGCACCACCACCGTCTGGCCCACGTCCGCCTGGCCCAGCAGCGCCGCCACCTCGCGCCCCAGCGTCACGTCCTTCTCTTGCGCCGCGTTCAGCCGGGGCCCCGCGAGGTGTCCCTCGGGGCACAGCGCCTGCGCCAGCCAGTCCGTGGGCGCCACGATGGTGATGCCGTGCGACTCGAAGTAGTCCGCCACCGCGCGCAGCAGGGCGTCATCCCGGAAGCTGCGCAGGCGCGAGATGATGCGCACCGCGCCCAGGTCCGGCCTCGCCTCCGTCAGCGCGCGCACCCGGCCGATTCCTCCGGCCATCGCCGCCCGCTTCACGCCTCCCTTCCGGAAGGCGCGGACGATGCGATCCACCTGCCCCAGCCGCACCCACGTCAGCTCGGCGACCTCGGCCTCGAGCGAGGGCTCCGCCTCGCCCCGGTGGGCCACCGCGACGACCTCCAGCCCCTGCTCCCGGGCGGCGCTCGCGAACAGGAAGGGCAACCGTCCATTGCCCGCGATGAGGCCGATGCGCTCCACGGTCACGTCAGCGCGTCAGCCCGCGCTTGCTCTGACTGACGAAGTTCACCAGGTACTCGATCTCCGAGTGCCCGCCCATCTCCGTCTTCAGCTGGGCCAGCGCCTCCGCCAGCTGCAGCTTCGAGCGGAAGAGGATCTTGTAGGCATCCTTGATGCGGCCGATCTGCTCCTCGGAGAAGCCGTGCCGCTGGAGGCCCACCACGTTGAGGCCGGCCAGTTCCGCCCGGTCTCCCTGCGCCGTGCAGTACGGGGCCACGTCCATCACCACCATGGAGCCGCCCGCGACGAAGGAGTGCTTGCCCAGCCGGGTGAACTGGTGCACCGCGGACAGGCCTCCGAGGATGACGGCGTCCTCCAGCACCACATGTCCGGCGAGCGCCACGCTGTTGGCGACGACGCAGCCATTGCCCACCACGCAGTCGTGGGCCACGTGGCTGTAGGCCATGAAGAGGTTGTTGTGGCCCACCCGCGTCACCCCGCCTCCACCGGCCGTGCCGATGTTGAGCGTGGTGGACTCGCGGAAGGTGTTGCCATCCCCGATGATGAGCTGGGTGTCCTCACCGGCGTACTTCAAATCCTGCGGCGCCCCGCCAACCGAGGCGAACGGGAAGATGCGATTGCGCGCACCGATCGTCGTCCGCCCATCGATGACGACGTGGGGACCCACTCGCGTCCCCTCGCCAATCGTCACCTTCTCGCCGATCACGGCGTAGGGACCCACCTCCACCGTCTCGTGGAGGCGAGCACCGGGGTGGACCACCGCCATGGGGTGAACCTGAGCCATGGTGTCTCCTCCTTAGCCTCTCAGGACGCCTCGGCCGTGGAGCCGCCGCCGCCCGTGTCTTTCGTCTTGTTCTTGTCCACCACCGTGGCGAGGAACTCACCCTCGGCCACCTTCACCCCGTCCACCGTCGCCGTGCCCTTCGTCTTCCAGATGGCGCCCTTGTGGCGGATGACCTCGATGTTCAGCTGCAGCCGGTCTCCAGGAACCACCGGCTTGCGGAAGCGGGCCCCATCCACCCCCATGAGGTACGTCACCATGTCCTTGGGGTCCATGTTCTCGGTCTTGTACGCGAGAATGGCCGTGGCCTGGGCCAGCGCCTCCAGGATGAGCACTCCCGGCATCACCGGGTGCCCCGGGAAATGGCCGTTGAAGAAGTCCTCGTTCATGGTGACGTTCTTGTACGCCACCAGCTTCTGGCCGGGAACGATCTCCACCACCCGGTCCACCAGGAGGAACGGATAGCGGTGGGGCAGCAACTGCTGGATCTCCTGGATGTCCATCATCCGCCCTTCTCCTTCTTCTCGAGCGTCTCGACCCTGCGGCGCAGGGTACGCACTTCCTTGAGCAGGTCGCTGATCTGCCCGAGTGCGGCCGACATGCGCAACCAGTCCCTGTGAGGCACGGCCGGGCTGCCACTGACCACCTGCCCGTCCTCCACGTCATGGGCCACGCCGGACTGAGCGCCCACCTTGGCCATATCTCCCACGCGGATGTGGCCCACCACGCCCACCTGCCCCGCCAACACCACGCCCATGCCCAGCTCCGCCGAGCCGGACACGCCCGCCTGCGCGCAGATGAGCGACAGCGGGCCCACCTTCACGTTGTGAGCGATCTGCACCAGGTTGTCGAGCTTGGAGCCACGGCCGATGACCGTTTCACCGATCGTCGCCCGATCGATGGTGGTACAGGCGCCGACCTCCACGTCGTCCTCGATGCGGACGATGCCGGACTGGGGCACCTTGTAGTGCTCCGGGCCGTTGTCGCCCTCCGGGTTGAACGCGAAGCCGAAGCCGTCCGCGCCCACCACGCACGAGGCGTGCAGGATGACGCGCGCGCCCACCTGGCAGTGCTCGCGCACGGTGACGTTGGGGTAGAGCAGGCTGTCCTCGCCAATGCCCGCCCCTTCGCCCACGTAGACGCCGGGGAAGAGCACGGCGCGAGCCGCCACCGTGGCGCCCTTCTCCACCGTGGCGCCCGCCATCACCGTGGCCTGGGGGTGCACGCGCGCCTCGGGGTGCACATGCGCCCCGGGCTTCACGCCCGCTTCGTAGGAGGGCCGAGGGTGGAAGAGGCTGGAGATCTTCGCGAAGGCCAGGTGCGGATTGGCCACCCGCACCAACGACACGCCCTCGCGAGGCTCGGCGTCCAACGTCACCAGCACGGCCGAGGCCCGGGTGGCCTCGAACTGCCGACGGTAGCGCGGATTGCCGTAGAAGGAGAGCTCTCCCGGACCCGCCTCGGCGAGTCCGTTGAGCCCTGTAATCAAGAGGCCGGCATCCCCGAGAAGCTCACCGCCCACATGGGTGGCGAGCTCCTCGAGCCGGCGCGGGCTGGGTGCGTGCACGAAGAGGCCTACTTCTTGGGAGCGTCCTTGGCGACCGGAGCGTCCTTCGGCTTGCCAGCGCCACTGTTGTAGGTGCGGATGACCTCGTTCGTCAGGTCATACTGGCTCAGCGCGTACACCAGGCCGGAGTCCCGCTTCTCGAAGACCATGCCCAGGCCCTCGCGCTGCGCGATGCGGCCGATGACGTCATCGATCTTCCCGATGATGGGCTCCATCTCCTTGCGCTCGCGCTCGGCGATCTCCGCGCGGCTCTTCTCGAACTTCTGCATCAGTTCCATGTACTTCTTCTGGAAGTCGGCGGCCTTCTGCGCGCGCACCTCGTCGCTCATGGCGCTGGCCTGCTTCTCCAGCGTCTCCTTCTCCTTGAGAAGGTTCTGCTGCTCCTGGGCGATCTCCTTCTCACGCCCCTCCACCCACTTCTGCAGGCGGCCCTTGGCGGCCTTGCCGTCGGCCACCTCGAGGAGGACCCGCTGGTAGTCCACGTAGCCGACCTTCAGGTCCTGAGCGGTGGCCAGGGCCGGAACGGCGAGCGAGAGGGCAAGGGCCAGAACCGACAGTGTGCTTCGAAGCGACATGTGCGACAGCTCCTCGAGGGAAGGTTTGGAAAGTCCGACGTCCCGCCCGGCTCCCATGTTCAACAGCCGTGAAAACGGCCGCTTGGGAAGCGGGCGGGTCGCGTATCAGAAGAAATTGCCGATCGTAAACTCGAAGAGGACGGGCTCGTCTTCCGGACGCTTGTTGAGCGGGATTCCCCACTCGAAACGCAAGGGGCCAACCGGCGAGAACCAACGGAAGCCAAAGCCCACCGAGGTGAACAACCCGAGCGGCAGCCGTTGCTCCTGCCGATCCGAGAAGAAGCGCTCGTTGGCGGCGAAGGCATTGCCCGCGTCGAAGAAGACGACGCCGCGGATACCGGCCTTCTCGAAGACGGGGAACTCCAGCTCCAGGTTGAGGATGAGCTGCTTGTTGCCGCCGACGTTGAGCCGCTCGATGGGGGCATCCGGCGAGCCCGAGCCGGGCGCGAGCAGCGAGGGGCTGATGCTGCGCAGCAGGTAGCCGCGCACCGAGTTGATGCCGCCCAGGTAGTAGAGCTCGGAGATGGGCAGCGGGCGGTTGGCATCCAGCTGCTGGATGTAGCCCACGGTGGCGTTCGTCTTGAAAACGGCGCCCAGGGGCAGCGGGAAGTAGAGGCGCGAGTAGGCGGTGTAGCGGGTGAAGAGGAACGAGCCGCCGAGGAAGTTGGGCGCGTACTCCACCGAGCCGTAGTGGATGAAGCCCTTGGAGGGGAAGAGGCGGTTGTTGCGCTTGTCGTAGGTGAGCGACAGGCGCACCGAGCTCGTCACGCCGCTGAGGAAGCGGTTGGCCAGCAGCACGCCACCGAAGTCCTGCGAGGCAGACACGTTCACGTGCTCTTGCGAGTAGCCCACGTTGACGAGCAGGTCCTCGATCACCTGGTAGCCCAGCGACAGGTTGCCGCCGGTGGACTGACGGGTGAAGTCGACGTAGTCCGCCTCGACGCGGAAGAAGTCGGCGGACAGCAGGAAGTTGGTGTCCAGGAAGTACGGATCGAAGAACGAGAGCTGGACGAGCGAGCGCAGGCTGGAGATCTGCGCCGAGGCGGACACGCTCTGGCCCCACCCCAGGAAGTTGTTCTGCGACACCTGGGCCGTGAAGATGAAGTTCTCCACGTTGGAGAAGCCGAGGCCGACCTGGAAGGTACCGGTGGCCTTCTCCTTCACCTCCGCCTGGATGATGATGGAATCCTCGCGGCTGCCGGGCCGCTGCGTCACTTCCACCGTCTCGAAGAAGCCGAGCGCCGTCACGCGCTCCTTGGAGCGGCGCACGCCGGTGCCACTGTAGAGCTCACCCTCGTAGACGCGCATCTCGCGGCGGATGACCTTGTCGCGCGTCTTGGTGTTGCCGATGATGTCGATGCGCTCGATGGTGACCTGCGGGCCCTTCTGCACGTCGAACGTCAGGTCCACCGTCTTCGCGTCCGCGTTGACGGCGGTGACGGGGTTGATGTTGGCGTAGGCGTAGCCACGGTCGTAGTAGACGTCCGTGATGGCCTGGATGTCCTGGCCCAGCTCCGTGCGGCTGAAGTGCCGGCCCGTGCCGGACTTCATCAACGCGGCCAGTTCCTCCTTGGGAACCACCAGGTCACCGGAGAAGTCGATCTTCCCGATGTCGTAGCGCTCACCCTCGGTCAGTTTGATGGTGATGAAGATGTAGCGCTTGTCCGCGGAGAGGGCCACGGTGGGCTTGTCCACCCGGACGTTGATGAAGCCCTCGTCGTAGTAGGTGGCCTGGATGACGGCCAGGTCGCGCTGGAAGGCCTCCTCGCGGTAGGTGCCCTCGCCGGTGAGGAAGGAGAGGTAGCCGCCCTCCTTGGTGATCATCACCTCCTTGAGCTGGGCGGCGGAAACCTTCTCCGCGCCCAGGAAGACGATGTCCTTCACCATCACCTTGGAGTTCTCGTCGATGATGAAGATCACATCGACCTGGCCCCCCTCCACGGGGGCGATCTCGTGGCCGACCTCGGCGAGGAAGTAGCCCTTGTCGACGTACTTCTCCTGGATCTTCTTCTGGGTGCGGCGCACCGCGTCCATGTCCAGGATGGTGAGGGCCTTGACCTCGATGGCCTCCTTGAGGTCGTCCTGGTTGAGTTCCTCGTTGCCGCGCAGCTTCACGGCGCGGATGGAGGGCCGCTCCTGGACGCGCACCACGTAGACGACGCCGCCGGTGGGCAGGCGCTGCGTCAACAGTTGAACGTCACTGAAGTAGCCGAGCGCCCAGACGGCCCGGAGATCCTCCGGGGTGCGGGCCTCGTCGAAGAGCTCACCCACCTTGGTGCGCAGGGCGCGGCGGATGGCCTCGGCCTCGACGCGGCGGTTGCCCTCGATGCGGATGTCGGTGACCTCACCCTCCCGGACCTCGCGGTCGGGGGCGGTGGGAGCATCGGAGGCGGGAGCCTCGGAGCCGGGCGTGGCGGGAGCGGGGGGAAGCGCCTCGGAAGGCACGGAGGCCGGTGGGGCGCCCCTGTCCGCCTGCGCGAGCACGCGACCGGGCATCACCGTCCATGCGGCGACGAGGAGCGGGACCAGGAACCTGAGAGTCAGAACGGGGAGCCTCAAGAGAGCGTTCGGCCAGTGAAGGGCGGGGCAATCTACGGGAGGAATTCGACGGGTCTCAATGAGAAATCGCGGAAAGGGGGGCCGAGACGTCAAGCCTCGGTCACCTGGCCGGCCACCAACCTCAGTCGGCGGGGCATGGAACGGGCCAGGACCTCGTTGTGGGTGACCACCACGGCGGTGATGCCCAGGTCCCGGTTCACCTCGCGCAAGAGCTGGTGGATGCCCTCACCGGTGGCGGGGTCCAGGTTGCCGGTGGGCTCGTCGGCGAGCAGGACCGCCGGCTTGAGCACCAGGGCCCGGGCCAGGGCCACGCGCTGGGCCTCGCCGCCGGACAGCTCCCCGGGGCGGTGCTCCACCCGGCTCCCCAGCCCCACCCGCTCCAGCAGCGCCCGCGCGTAGGCGTAGGACTCGGTCCGGTCCCGGCGCTGGATGAGGGCCGGCATGGCCACGTTCTCCAGCGCGGTGAACTCGGGCAGCAGGTAGTGGCTCTGGAAGACGAAGCCGATGGTGCGGTTGCGAAAGTCGGCGATCTCCGCGTCGTTCATCGCGAAGACGTTGCGGCCCTCGAAGCGCAGCTCGCCCGCGGCCGGCATGTCCAGCGTGCCCAGCACGTGCAGGAAGGTGCTCTTGCCCGCTCCGGACGCACCGATGAGGCTCACCAGCTCGCCCTTCTCGATGTCCAGCGACACGCCGCGCAGCACGTCGATGCGCTTGCCGTGCAGGAAGTAGCTCTTGAAGACGTTGTGGATGGAGAGCAGCGCCATCGTCCTCACTCCGCCTTCAGGCCTTCCACCGGCTCCACGCTGCTCGCCTTGAGCGCGGGATAGATGGACGCCAGGTAGGTGACCAGTACCGCGATGACCACCGCGAGCGCGGTCTGCACCGGCTCGATCTTCACCGGCAGCGCGGGGATGTAATAGACGGACGGGTCCAGTTTGATGCCCACCTTCAGGATGAAGTAGCACCACGTCAGGCCGGACAAGAGCCCCAGCAGGCCGCCCGCCACGCCAATCTGCAGGCCCTCGGCGAGGAAGATCTTCACGATGCCGCCATCGGAGACGCCGAGCGCCTTGAGCACGGCGATCTCCTTGCGCTTCTCCAGCACGAGCATGATGACGGTGGCCACGATGAGGCCGGCGGCCACCACGATGATGATAGAGAGGATGATGCCCATCACCAGCTTCTCCAGCCGGAGGGCGGAGAAGATGTTGCGGTGGATCTCTCCCCAGTCGCGCGAGCGGTAGGGGTAGCCACCCAGCTCGCGGGACACCGCCTGGGAGATGCGCCGGGCGTCATCCACGTCCGCCACCTTCAGCTCGATGCCGCTCGGGCCATCGGTGCCGAAGAGCTTCTGCGCCTCGGCCAGCAGGATGTAGGCGAACTTGGCGTCGTACTCGTACATGCCCGAGTAGAAGATGCCCGCCACGCGGAAGGCGCGGCTCTTGGGGATGAGGCCGGCGGGGCCCAGCTCGGCGCCCTGCGGGGAGATGACGTTCACCCGGTCCCCCACCACCACGCGGAGGATGCCGGCCAGCTCGCGGCCGAGGATGATGCCGGGCAGCACCTTGTCCGCGGCGCTCTTGGTGGACTTGCCGATGATCGGATCCTCGGCCTCTTCTTCCTCCTGCTCCTCGGGCTCCTTGCCGAAGCCGAGCGAGCGCCGGGGGGAGATCTTCGAGGGCTCCTCGAGGTGGTCCAGGCTGCCGCCCGCCAGCATGTTCTGGCGCAGATCCAACACCGAGCCCACCGTCTCCGGGTCGATGCCCTTGAGGACGATGCCCTGCACCTCATCGTCGGCGAGCACCATCACCGGGTTGTCGATGGACGGCGTCTGGCCCTCCACCCCGGGCACCTTGGCGATCTGCTCCATCAGCCGCTTGTACTCGGGCAGCTGGCCCGCGTACTTCGACACCACCACGTGCGAGTGTGCCCCGAGGATCTTCTTCTGCAAGTCCTCCTCGAAACCGCTCATCACCGATAGGACGATGATGAGGGCCATCACGCCCACGCCCACGCCGCCCACCGAGAGCGCCGTCATCATCATGGTGGGTGACTGCTCGCGCAGCTTGAGGCGGTTGAGCGCGGACGCGGCGGCGAGCGGATCCTTCAGGCCCAGGGAGCGGATGCGCGTGCGCTCCACGGCCGCCTCCACCGCACGGATGATGCCGTAGACGATGAGCGGCGGGATGATGCCGAACATCAGCACCGCCAGCGTGCCCAGCAGCAGCGAAGGGCGGAAGACGCCCACGTGGCGGCGCGCGACGAAGAGCTCGAAGCCGAGCCTCAGGTCCAGGCGCCCGCTGCCCGCGGCGATGAAGCCGGTGTTGATGCCCAGCACCAGCATGAGCACCAGCAGCGAGAAGACGAGCCAGTAGCCAATCATCGGGCGGCCGAGCATGTCCGCCAGGTACGTCACCTCCCGCAGCCGGTAGCCCAGCGACAGCTGGAGATCCGGATTCTGGTCTATCAGCGTCAGCAGGATGGGCACGGGCAGGCCCAGGTAGATGACGCCGATGGTGGCCTCGGGCATGGCCACCCGCCGCGCGCGCGAGGCCCCCACGAAGCCGCACGCGAAGGCGACCAGGGACGAGATGATCAACGACAGGGCGAAGGCGACCGTTGGCGCCAGTCCCTTCTCCCCGGCCGCTCCGGAGCCCCCACCACTGGACAGGAACGTCTGCAGGAGGATGAGCACCAGCTCGGCCAGCAGGATGCCGCCGCCGTAGGCGCCCAGGGTGCTCCAATAGAAGTCCCGGTACTGGGCCAGCCGCGGGTACAGCGTCGCTCCGGCGGACGGGCTCGGCCCCTCGGAGGAAGCCGGAGCGCGTCGGATGCCGGAGGCGATGAGCGCCCAACCCACCAGCCAGACGGCCGCGCCGGCGATGACGTACTCCGTCCCGGCGAGCCCCACCGAGGTGGGCATGGCGGACTGCACCGACGTCAGGCTCAGCGCGCTGAGCGTCTGCAGGAGCCCGCCCCAGCTGAGGGCGGTCAGGCCGAGCGCGGTGGCCACCCGCGCCCAGGCCTCCGTGCGGGTGATGGCCAGGCCGAGCAGCACGGCCCCCACGAGCGCCACGAGGGCGCCGCTCCAGATGAAGCTCCAGCGGTAGACGGTCTGCCGTTCGGCGTTCACGTGATTCCTTGCCTACTTCGCCAGCGGCTTGAGGAGGGGGAAGAGGATGACGTCGCGGATCGACGGCGCGTCCGTGAACAGCATGGCGATGCGATCAATCCCGATGCCCTCACCCGCCGTGGGCGGCATGCCGTGCTCGAGGGCACGGATGTAGTCCTCGTCGTAGTCCATCGTCTCCTGCTGGCCGCGCTGCTTGGCGTCCAGCTGGGCGAGGAAGCGCTCCTTCTGATCGAGCGGGTCATTCAGCTCGGAGAAGGCGTTGCCGATCTCCCGGCCAGCGACGAAGAGCTCGAAGCGGTCGGTGATGTCCGGGTTCTGGTCGTTGCGGCGCGCCAGCGGGCTGACGGCGGTCGGGTAGTGGGTGATGAACGTGGGGTGCACCAGCTTCTGCTCCACGTGGTGCTCGAAGAGCGCTCCCACCAGCTCGCCGTGGTGCATGGCCTCCACGGCGCGGCGCTCGGCGTCGCCATGCGACGTCTTGAGCAGCTCACTCCGCAGCCGCTCCGGGTCCGCCATGTCCTTGTCGCTCAGAGACGGCACCACCTCGCGGATGGCCTCGGTCATGGGGATGCGCTTCCACCCCTTGCCGAAGTCCAGCACGTGCCCCTGGTAGGTCACCTTGGTGTCGCCCGTCACCGCCTTCGCCGCACCCGAGAGCATCTCCTCGGTGAGGTCCATCAGGTCCTCGAACGTGGCGTAGGCCTGGTAGAACTCGAGCATCGTGAACTCGGGGTTGTGCCGGGTGCTGATGCCCTCGTTGCGGAAGTTGCGGTTGATCTCGTAGACGCGCTCGATGCCGCCCACCACCAGGCGCTTGAGGTACAGCTCCGGGGCGATCCGCATGTACAGATCGATGTCCAGGGCGTTGTGGTGGGTGCGAAAGGGCCGGGCCGCCGCGCCGGACACCAGCGGGTGCATCATCGGCGTCTCCACCTCGACGAAGTCGCGCGTGTCGAGGAAGTCCCGGATGAAGCGCACCAGCTTGTTGCGCTTGAGGAAGACCTGCTTCACGTCGGGGTTGGACACCATGTCGAGGTAGCGCTGGCGGTAGCGGACCTCGACGTCCGTGAGGCCGTGCCACTTCTCGGGCAGGGGCCGCAGGGACTTGGTGAGCGGCACGAACTTCGTGGCGGACAGGGTCAGCTCGCCCGTCTTCGAGCGGAACACGGCGCCCTGGGCGGCGATGAAGTCACCCATGTCGGTGAGCTTGAAGAGCTCGTAGGCGTCCCCGAGGGCGTCCTTCTTGAGGTGGACCTGGATCTCCCCCGAGCGGTCGCGCAGCTTGACGAAGGCGGCCTTGCCGAAGCTGCGCACGGCCACGATGCGGCCGGCCACGTCATAGACGGCGGGCTCGGCCTTCTCGAGCTCCTCCATGGACTGGCTGCCGTGGCGGGAGAGGATCTCCGCGGCGAGGTGCTGGGGGCGGTAGCCGTTGCCGTACGGGTTGAAGCCGGAGTCCCGCCATTTGCGCCCCTTCTCCAGGCGCTGGTCGTAGATCTCCTGCTCCTTGGACCCGAGGTCCGCTTCCGCGTTCTTGTTCTCTGGAGTGTCAGCCATGGGCGTAGGGGCGCGGCACCGTAGCCAAGCCCACCCCGGGACGCAACGAATGGCTGGAAGGGATGTTCCCGAAAAAACCCGCCCCCGCCCGTCTCAGGGCGCGGACATGATGAGGAAGGCCCCCACCGCGGCCGCGATGAGCAGCGGGATGAGGATCTCCACTGGCAGCCGGTAGTGCGCGTGCATCTGGTGCAGCCGCTTGAGGCCGAAGCGCCGCTGGCGCTTCACCCGCGTCATCACCATGGAGGCCAGCGCCGGTGGAGCCTTCTGCTTCCCCACGTTGCGCACCCGTATCACCGTGGCCGAGTAGCGCTGCCACCCCTGCGCGCACTCGCCGCACCCGTCCAGGTGCGAGCGCACCGCCTGGGCCTTCTCGGCGGGAAGCTCCTCGTCAGCGAGGGCGATGAACAGGGCCTTGGTCTCGCGGTGGCTGAGCTGTGCTGGCATATCCCGGAGTCTCCGCTGAAAACCGTTCATTCCTCAAGCCGTCCCAGGAGATCCGCCAGCTTCTCCCGCGCCCGGTGGAGCCGGCTCTTCACCGTTCCCAACGCCAGCTCGGTGATGTCGACGATCTCCTCGTACGAGAGCCCCTCGATGTCCCGGAGGGCCACCAGCATCCGTGCGTCCGGCTCCAACTGTGAAATGGCCCACTGCACCCGGGCCTGTTCCCTCGCCGACTCCAGCGCCGCGTCCGGCCCCGGCGGCGAGCCCAGCAGCTCCGTCAGCGCCCCCTCGTTCTGCTCGCCATACTCCTCCGAGCGTCCCCTCCCCCGCCGCTTCAGGTACTTCAGCCGGTTGATGCAGTGGTTCTTTCCAATCCGGAACAACCACGTGGACAGCCTGGCGTCCTCCCGGAAGCGCGACAGGTTCTGGTGGGCGCTCACGAAGACGTCCTGCACCAGATCGTTCGCCTCCTCCCGGTCCCCCAGCATCCGCACACAGAAGTCGTAGAGCCGGTCCTGGTGCGTGTTCACCAGCGATTCGAAGGCCTCCGGATCGCCCCGCCGCAGGCGCGCCAGCAGCAGACGTTCCTCGCGCGCGGCGGCCTCGGCCTCGGCGGACACCGGCGTTCCCTCTGTCTCCATGCCGAGCACCCCGCTCGAAGACACCGGTGACCTCCCCACGTGGCCTACACCGCGCGCGTCCATCCTACCCTGACCCGCTTTCCCCTGTTCCACGGCCTAGGACAACGAGGCCGTGGAAAGGTTCCGCGGGTTTTCCGGGCAACTACTCCGGGGCGTTGCGGTTGGGGTTCTTCACACCCATGAGCTGGGCGGTGACGAACTCCTCGAGGCTGCCGTCGAGCACGGCGTCCACGTTGCCCGTCTCCACGCCGGTGCGCAGGTCCTTCACCATGCGGTAGGGCGCGAGCACGTAGGAGCGGATCTGCGAGCCGAAGGAGATGTCCTTCTTCTGGGCCTCGGCGGCGGCCTGCTCGGCCTCGCGCTTCTTGAGCTCCAGCTCGTAGAGGCGGGCGCGGAGGATCTTGAAGGCCATGTCCTTGTTGGCCGACTGCGAGCGCTCCGTCTGGCAGGTGATGAGGATGTTGGTGGGCAGGTGGCGCAGCTGCGCCGTGGACGAGGTCTTGTTGACCTTCTGACCGCCCGCGCCACCGCCGCGGATGAACTTCAGCTCGTAGTCCTTCTCCGGGATGTCGATCTTGATGGTGTCATCGACCTCCGGATAGACGTCCACCGAGGCGAAGGCCGTCTGCCGGCGTGCGTTGGCGTCGAAGGGGCTGATGCGCACCAGCCGGTGCACGCCCACCTCGGCCTTGAGGTAGCCGTAGGCGAACTCGCCCTCGATGCGCAGCGAGACGTTCTTGAAACCCGCCTCTTCACCTTCCACCGCGTCGTTGATCTCGACCTTCCAGCCCTTCTGCTCGCAGTAGCGCGTGTACATGCGCATGAGCATGGCGGCCCAGTCCATGGAGTCGGTGCCGCCCGCGCCCGCGTTGATGTCCATGAAGCAGTTGGAGCGGTCCTGCTCGCCGGAGAGCATCCGCGCCAGCTCCAGCCTGGCGACCTCCGACTCGAGCGAGCCGAGCGACTCCTCGGCCTCCTTGGCGCTGGACTCGTCGTTGAGCTCGGCGGCCAGCTCGAAGAGCGTCTGGGCGTCATCCAGACCGCGCATCGTCTTCTCGTAGGCGCTCACGCTCGACTCGAGCGTGGTCTTCTCCTTGAGCATCGCCTGCGCCTTGGTGTTGTCGTCCCAGAAGTTGGGGAGCGTGGACTCACGCTCGATCAGCGCGATGCGGGACCTCTTGCGATCGAGGTCAAAGATGCCCCCGGAGCGCATGCAGGCGCTCCCGAAGTCCGTTGATCTTCTCCATCGAATCGTTGGCCATGTGTGTCGTGTCCTCGGTGTGCGCGCGAGGGGTGCCCGCGCGCGATTGCCGGATGATCAGCTACCGGAAGCCTTCAGGGAAGGAGTCATTGGCTCCGCGGGCTTGGAGGCCCCTGGAAACCGGGCCCGGGCCAGGGTGCATGCCCCCTCCAGGCCCATCGACAGGGGCAGCAGGAGCGCGATGAGGCGCCAGTTGTCCTGGTCGAACACGGGCAGCAACTTGAGCACCAGCCCCAGCACGCCCAGCGCCGCCATCACCCGCCACAGGCGCCACAGCCGCGCGAGAGCCCGGGGCGAGCCGCGCATCAACTGGATGCCCAGGGGTACCGCCAGCACGGTGAGCGGGTTGGCCAGGAAGAGGTTCTCGTTGCGGTACGTCACCGTGTGGTCGGTGAACAGCCACATGATGAACAGCGCGAGCCCCGGAATCCCGAACACCAGCCCCACCAGCAGGTTCTGCAGGCCGAGCAGGATGCGAGGCGCCCGGGCCCCGGTCCGGCGGATCCACAGCCCCAGGCCCACCGCGACACCGCCCAGCAGGAGCCCCAGCACCAGCAGCACGGGCGCGTACTTCGGCGGCTCCGCGGGGATGACCGGGCGGCCCTGCGCCGCGTAGACGTTCACGTTCTTCGCCACCAGCGGGCGCTTCTGCCCGTCCTCCCCCACCACCTGCATCTCCGCCACCTGGCGCTCCAGCTCGTCCGGGAGGAAGGCCTCCTGCCAGCGGGTGACGGGCTGGTCGATCTCATCGTTCATCAGGAAGTCGAGCAGCAGGCCCATCGCCGGGCTGACGTCCGAGTAGCGGCGCGTGTGGTCGCGCAGCGTCATGCGCCCGGGGCCACTCATGGCCTGCTGGAACTGGCCGCCCACCACCTTGTCGATGGCGTCGCGCAGCCGCGTCACGCAGTTGTCGTTGTAGTGGTGGTACAGGTAATGGCTGTTCTCCGGCAGCACGTTCACCGCCAGCAGCTTCCCCAGCTCCACCTTCTGCGCAGACGTCAGGTTGAGCTCCTGCAGCCGCACGTCCCGGTTCAGCGAGCGGTAGAAGCGGAAGGTGGCCCCGGCGCTCGCGTCGTCCACCCAGAACTCGAGCCGCCCCATCGCGTAGCGGGCCAGCATGCTCGAGTCGAAGGAGAACATGCCGTAGTTGTAGAGGCGCGACTGCTTCTGCCGCTGATCCTCCACCACCAGCGAGCCATGGCCGAACCACGACGCCACGTCATCCCCGGGCCCGAAGGTGACCAGGTAGATGGACAGGTCCTCGCCCTGGCTCTCCCCCGTCCCCCAGGGAGGCATCTCCTGGGAACGCGCCGGGGTGGCGGCCAGCAGCAGCAGGCCGAGCAGACAGGTCAGCAATGGAGCGAGGCGAGGCATTGTCCGTCCCAACAAATGAGGGCGGGCCTACCTATCATGCGCATTGCCCGACTCAACCCCGAGAGTGGCTGGCAGGAGAGCGGGCGTTCAGGGCATGAAGAGCCCAACCCCTTCCCGAGGAGTCTCCCATGTGGCGCGGCGTCCTGCTCAGCACCCTCTGCCTCATTGCCTGCCACCGCTCCCCTCCCCCCCCGCCGGAAGCCCCCACGTCCACCGCGACCGCCCCCCGCGGCGGGGAGTCCGCGCTCACGTCAGACGCGGGAGCGGCGGTGGCGGCCCCTCGCCCTCCTCCTCCGGCCGCGACGGAGCCACGGGCCGGTGGACCGGACGAGGCGAAGGGAGAGGCGGAGGCCCGGTGCACGCGCGATGAGGACTGTGCCCTGACGCAACTCGCCACCGAGGGATGCTGTCCCCAGTGCACCCCTCGGGCGCTCTCCACCGCCGCGCTCGCCCGCCTGAAGCAGTCCTGCGCGAGCGTCCCGGAGGCCTCCTGTCCGATGCCCGCCTGCCGCCCTCCGCCGGGCGTTCCCTCCCCGGCCTGCGCGGGCGGGCGCTGCACGGTGCGGTTCACCTCCAGGGAGTGAGTCCAGGCAGTGAGCGGAGGCCGGAGGGGCGAGGGCCCTCACGTCATGAGCTTGCGGGCCCGGGGGGCCACGGCGTCACCCACCATGCCGCTCTCACCCAGCAGCCGCTCCTCGGTGCGCGCCATCTTCTGCGCGTCCTTGGGGCGCTCGTGGTCGTAGCCCAGCAGGTGCAGCAGCCCGTGCGCCAGGTAGCGCGCCACTTCCGACTCGAGCGTCCGCTCGTACTCCTTGGCCTGCTTCTTCGCCGTGTCCAGCGAGATGACCACGTCCCCAAGCTGCCTCGGCCCAGGCGTGCCCTTGGGGGCGTCCCCCGCCGGGAAGCTCAGCACGTCCGTCGCCTTGTCCTTCTTGCGCCACGTGCGGTTGAGCCGGCGGATGGCATGGTCGCCCACCAGGGAGATGGACAGCTCGCACCCCGTCAGCTCCAGCTTCCGGAGGAACGTCTCGGCCAGGTCCGTCACCTGCTTGGCGAAGCGCTTGCCCTGCGGGTGCGCCACCTGCACCGTCACCCGGTTGGCCTGCTCCTCCTTGGGCTCCTCCTCGATGTGGGCCAGCTCCACCCGGAAGGCCGGCGCGCACAGCGAGTAGTAGTCACACGCGCCCTGCCCATCGTTGCGGTACACCACCCGCTGGCCCCGAGGCACCATCCCCAGCTCCCCTTCCCCGATGAGCTGGCGCCGGCCCTCCACCACCAGCGTCAGCTCCCCCTTGAGGACGATGACCACCTCGTCGAACTCGGGGGTCTGCGCCGGCTCGGACCAGCCCGGCGGTGCCAGCATCCGCGCCACCGACATGGAGTCGGTGCCCGTCGTCGCCGCACCCACGAACTCCTCGATGCGCTTCCCATCCTCGCGCGGGATGATCTTGCCCTTGCGCAGCTTCACCACGTTCAGCCTCCTCCGCCGCCTCAGGTACCCGTGCCCGCCGGGCGCGCCTTGCCGTCCTGCTTCGTCGTCGTCGTCCCCGCCACCGTCAGCGCCGCCCCCTTGGGGCCCGCCAGCAGCGCTCCCGCCGGGTACTCCGGGCGCGCATGGTAGATGCCCTCCAGCGTGTGCAGGAAGGACTGGGCGATGAGATTCAAATCCCTCAGCGTCAGGTCACACTCGTCCAGCTGCCCCTCGGAGAAGATGAGGTTGATCATCTTCTGCACCTGGGAGTGCAACCGGGGCGTGGTGGGCTCGGGCAGCGCGCGCGTCGAGGCCTCCACCGCGTCGGCGATCATCACCAGCGCCGCCTCGCGGAACTGCGGCTTGGGGCCCGGGTAGCGGAAGATGCTCTCGTCGATGGCCGGAGCGCCTTCCTTGCCCTCCTGCTCCTTGACGGCCTTGTGGAAGAAGTAGCCCACCAACCGGGTGCCGTGGTGCTGCGGAATCGCATCCGCCACCAGCTTGGGCAGCCGGTACTGGCGCGCCATCTCCAGCCCCTCGGTGACGTGGCGCTTGATGATGACGGCGCTCATCGCCGGGGCGAGGCTGTCGTGCTTGTTCTCGCCCTTCTGGTTCTCGCCGAAGTAGAGCGGATTCCGGCCCTTGCCGATGTCGTGGTAGTACGCGCACGAGCGCGCCAGCAGCGGGTTGGCCCCAATCGCCTCCGCCGCGTTCTCCACCAGCGTGCCGATGATGATGGAGTGGTGGTAGGTGCCCGGCGCCTGGACGATGAGCTCCTTGAGCGCCGGGTGATTGAGGTTGGCCAGTTCCAGCAGCTTCAGGTCCGACGCGTAGCCGAAGACGGACTCGATGAGCGGCGTGAGCGCCATCACCATCACCGGCACCGCCAGCGCGGTGCCCGCGCAGGCGAACACGGCCGTGATGAGCGTGTCCGGCGTGA
>DASQMW010000168.1:0-15645 GCA_035645295.1 Archangium sp. | reverse complement strand
TCGCAGCTCGGCGCACTTGCCGCCCTTATCAACGAAGCCGACGGGTCCGGCGAGTAACCGTCCGGAGCCGTTCGTCATACCCGACCCGCCATAGCAGGAGGGCCGCCCCCGGGCGGCGCCTGACCTCCCGTGTGGCGGGTTTGCAGTTGCCTCCCTGTCCGTGCCAGCTGCCCGATGAAGAACGTCGAAGATATCTACCGCCTCTCACCGATGCAGCGCGGGATGCTCTTCCACACCCTGTACTCGCCCGGGGCTGGCACCTACATCGAGCAGGTGTACTGGACGTGGCGTCAAGCGGTGGATGCTCGGGCACTGCGGCGCGCCTTCCAGCGGCTGGTGGCGCGGCACACGCCGCTGCGCACCGCCTACTTCTGGGAGGGGCTGCCCGAGCCGATGCAGGCCGTGCGCCGCAAGGCGGAGCTGCCCTGGGAGGAGCTGGACTGGCAGGGAGTGCCGGAGGAGGAGCAGCGGCAGCGCTTCGACGAGCTGCTGCTGAAGGATCAGGAGCGAGGCTTCTCGCTGTCAACGAGCCCGGTGTCGCGCTTCACGCTGGTGAAGCTCGGGCCCGCGCGGTACCGGTGCATCTGGAGTTACCACCACATGGCGCTGGACGGCTGGTCCGCGCCCGTGGCACTGAAGGAGGTGTTCCTCGACTACGTGGCCATGCGCCAGGGCCAGGAGCTGGAGCTGGCGCCGGCACGTCCGTTCCGCGACTACATCGCCTGGTTGGCGAAGCAGGACGCGGCGGAGGCGGAGCGGTATTGGCGTCAGGCGCTCCAGGGCTTCACCTCGGCCACCCCGGTGGGGGGAGAGCCCGAGGGCGCAAAGAGCCACGAAGCCCGAGCGAGCTACGTCTTGAAAGCGCTGCGGATGTCGGCGGCCGCAACGGCGCGGCTGGGAGCCTTCGGGCGGCAGCACCAGCTCACGCTGGGCACGCTGGTGCACGCGGCGTGGGGGTTGCTGCTGGGCCACTACAGCGGCGAGCGGGACGTGGCCTTCGGCACGGTGGTGTCCGGCCGTCCGGCCTCGCTGCCGGGCGTAGAGCAGATGCTGGGCCTGTTCATCAACACGCTGGTGGTGCGGGTGCGGCTGCCAGCGGAGACGGAGGTGGTGTCCTGGCTGAAGCAGCTCCAGGCGGAGCAGCTCGAGGCGCGGCGCTACGAGTACGTGGCCCTCACCGACGTGCAGGGCTACAGCCAGGTGCCACGGGGCCAGCCGCTCTTCCACAGTTTCGTAGCCATGGAGAACACCCCGGAGCTGGCCACGTTGGAGCTGAGCACGCAGCTCGCGATGGAGGGCTTCGCGCGCACGGCGGGCCGAACGGGCTCGCCGCTCACCCTGGTGGTGGTGCCAGGCACGGAGCTGCTGCTGCAGCTCGTCCATGACGCCAACCGCTTCCCGGCCGCGACCATCGAGCGCATGCTGGCGCACCTCGCCCGGCTGCTGGAGGCGCTGACGGAGAACGCCGGCAACCCGCTGTGGCGGCTCACCCCGCTCACCGAGGCGGAGCGCAAGCTGCTCGCACGGTGGAACGAGACATGGGCGGACTTCCCGCGCGAGGCCTGTGCCCACCACCTCGTCGAGGCCCAGGTGGAGCGTACGCCGGACGCGGTGGCCGCCCGCTACGAAGGCCAGGAGCTGACGTACCGCCAGCTCGACGCGCGCGCCAACCAGCTGGCGCACCACCTGCGCACCCTGGGCGTGGGGCCCGAGACGCGGGTGGGCTTGTGCGCGGAGCGCTCGCTGGAGTTCGTGGTGGGCCTGCTGGGCATCCTCAAGGCTGGCGGCGCCTATGTGCCGCTTGAGCCGTCCTACCCGCGCGAGCGCCTGGCCTCCATGCTGGGCGACTCCAGGGTGTCCGTGCTGCTGACGCAGGAGCGGCTGGTGGCGCGACTGCCGCCGCACGGGGCCCAGGTGCTGTGCCTTGACTCCGAGTGGGAGTCCGTGGCCCGCCTGCCCGCGAGCGTCCCTCCCCAGACGGCCACCGCCGACAACCTCGCCTACATCATCTTCACCTCGGGCAGCACCGGCCGGCCCAAGGGCACGCTGCTCGCGCACCGGGGCCTGTGCAACACCGCGCTGGCGGCGGCGAGGGCGCACGGCTTCGAGCCCGGGCTCCGGGTGCTGCAGTTCGCGGCATCGAGCTTCGATGCGTCGGTGTGCGAGGTGTTCGCCACCCTGGTGGCCGGTGGCACGTTGGTGCTGGCCCCCCGGGAGTCGCTAATGCCGGGCGAGCCCCTACGTCACCTGTTGCACTCCCAGCGCATCGGCGCGGTGACGCTGACGCCCTCGGCGCTGGCGCAGCTCGCCCCCGGGGGGCTGCCTCACCTGCGGACCGTCATCTCCGCCGGCGAGGACTGCACACCGGAACTGGCCAAAAAGTGGAGCCGGGAGCACACCTTGCTCAACGCCTACGGCCCCACCGAGGCCACGGTGTGCGCGACCATCACCCCGGGGAGCGTGGACCCTGAGCGACTCACCATCGGACGGGCCTGGCCCAACACCCGGCTATACGTGCTGGACGCGTGGCTCCAGCAGGTACCGGTGGGCCTCGTCGGCGAGCTGTACATCGGTGGCGAGGGGCTGGCGCGCGGGTACCTGGGGCGGGCGGAGCTGACGGCGGAGCGCTTCATTCCGGATCCGTTCTCCTCGGAGCCGGGGGCGCGGATGTACCGTACTGGCGACAACGTGCGCTGGCTGCCCGATGGCTCCCTGGAGTACGTCGGCCGCCTCGACCATCAGGTGAAGCTGCGCGGCTTCCGCATCGAGCCGGGTGAGATCGAGTCCGTCCTTCGTGACTCTTCCCTCCTCCAGGACGTGCTCGTCATGGCCCGCGAGGACTCCCCCGGTAACAAGCGCCTGGTGGCCTACGCAGTCCCCTCCCCCGGGCGGACGGTGGACGCCTCCGTGCTGCGCAGCGCCCTGCACCAGCGCGTGCCCGAGTACATGGTGCCCTCCGCCTTCGTCATGCTGGAGGCCCTGCCCCTCACTCCCAACGGCAAGGTCGACCACAAGGCCCTCCCTCCTCCCGACTTCTCCGCCTCTGCCTCCGCCTCCTTCGTCGCTCCTCGTGACGCCCTGGAGCAGACGCTGGCCGGAGTGTGGGAGGAGCTGCTGTGTACCCAGCCCGTCAGTGTCACCCAGAGCTTCTTCGAGCTCGGTGGCCACTCCCTGCTCGCCGTGCGCCTCGTATCCCGCCTCGAGCGCCAACTCGGCCGCAAGCTCCCCCTCTCCACCCTCTTCACCCACTCCACCATCGAGCACCTCGCCTCACTGCTGCGTCAGGATGGCTCCGCGTCCCAGTGGACTCCCCTCGTCCCCCTCCAGCCTTCCGGCATGCGCCGGCCTCTCTTCCTGGTGCACCCCATTGGCGGCGGAGTCCTCTGCTACGCCCCCCTCACCCGCCATCTGGGGGTGGACCAGCCCGTCTACGGCCTGGAGGCTTCCGGACTCGATGGCTCGCGTGAGCCCTTGTCCTCCATCGAGTCCATGGCCTCCCGCTACATCGAGGCCCTGTGTCAGGTGCAGTCCTCCGGGCCCTACCTGCTGGGCGGCTGGTCCCTGGGTGGCGTCGTCGCCTTCGAGATGGCACGGCAGCTCTCCCAGCTCGGCCAGTCCGTGGAGCGACTGGTGCTGCTCGACAGCTGGGTGCCCGCCCTTGCTCCCGAGGTGGCCTTCCCCGCTCCCGGCGAGGCCTCGCTCCTGGTGGCCGTGGCGCAAGACCTCGCTCGTGCCGTCGGCCGGGAGCTCTGCCTCCCGCTGGAGGAGCTCGCTCCGCTACAGCCCGGGGCCCGTCTTTCCCTGCTCCTCGAGCGCGCTCGCGCCGTGGGGGCCTTGCCCGCGGACGTCGGCACCCCTGAGCTGGGCGCCCTCATCTCCGTCTTCCGTGCGCACGCCCTGGCCCTCCAGCGCTATTCCCCCCCTCGCGACTACCGCGGTCCCGTCGACCTCTTCCGACCGGAAGACGGGCTCCACCCGGTGACCTCCGAACCCTCGGGCGGATGGGCCAGCGTGACGCACCAGCCACCTCGGCTCCACTCCACCCCGGGCGACCACTACACGCTGCTCACCGAGCCTCGTGTCGAGGCGCTCGCCCAACGGCTGCGCCAGCTCCTGGAACCCCAGGAGCTGGCGATGAGCCGCTGACCTTGCTCATTGCATCACTTTCGAGGAGCGCCGCACCATGAAGAACGTCGAGGATGTGTACCGACTCGCTCCCAGCCAACGGGAGATGCTCTCCCGGCGCCAGCCGGCGCTGGAGACCTGGATCGAACATCTGCACTGGAGCTTCCGGGGCCCCCTGGATGAAGCGACGCTGGAGGGGGCCTGGCGCGAGCTGGTGCGCCGACACGCCGCCCTTCGCACCGCCATCTTCACGCAAGGTCTGAAGGAACCCATGCAGGTGGTGCGCGAGAAGGTTGAGGTGGCCCTGGAGCGGCAGGACGCGAGCCTTGAATCCTTCCTCGCCGCGGACCGCCGCCGGGGAATGAACCTCACCGCGGCGCCGCTCGTCCGTCTGACGCTGCTGCGGACCGCGCTGGACGCGGGCATGCTCGTCTTCAGCTACCACCCGGTGGTGCTGGACCAGATTTCGGCGCGCCAGTGCGTGGGAGAACTCCTCCAGCTCCACAAAGCCGCGCGTGACCGGAGCGAGCCGGGCCTGGAGCGCGGTCGTTCCTGCCGGGAGTACCTCGCCTGGTTGCATCAGCAGGATGCAGGGGAGGCGGAGGCCCGCATCCGCGACACGCTGCGTGGCGGAGGGTACGCGCAGCTCCCCGAGCGGGAGGACAGCACCGCCCTGGAAGCTGGCGCCGAAACACAGGTGCAGCAGTTCGTCCTCTCCCCGGCCGCCACGGGGAACGTGCAGGCGTTCCTGCGCAAGAACAAGCTGGGGTTCGCCACGCTGCTCCAGGCGGCGTGGGCAGTACTGCTGCGCCGCCATGGTGCGCAGGGTGACGTGGTCTTCGGCGTGCGAGTCACCGGACGGCCCGCTTCGCTGTCTCGCAGCGCCTCGATGACGGGCTGCTTCGAGAACACCCAGCCGCGTCGCATCTCGATTCCCTCGGATGGCACGCCGCTGCGCTGGCTGCGCGCGCTGCAGGCCGAGCTGGGTGCCTGGCAGGCGTATGAGCACACCCCGCTGTCGCAGATCCGCCAGTGGCTGGACGTGTCGGAGGAGACGCCGCTCTTCCAGAGCGTCGTGAGCACCGAGGAGCTACCCGAGGAGGACCCGCTCAAGCCGCTAGCCCGGAGCCTCGGCTTCCACGGCCTTACCCACGCGGCGCCGGAGCCGCTCTTCCCGCTCGTCATCAGCGCAGTGCCGGGTGCGCGGCTCACCCTGCGCTTCCTCTATGATGCCCGCCGCTTCGACGCCCCGGCGGTGGCGCGGCTCGCGGGGCAGCTCGGAGAGCAAGTGGAGGCATTGAGCGCCCAGGCAGACCAGGAGTTGTCCGCGCTGACGCAGGCGCCCATCCCCCCCGTGAGCACCGGTCGCATCAGCGGTGGCACGGGGCTCGGCGCCACGGAGCTGGAAGCCATCCTGGCGCAGCACCCGTGGATCCGCGAGGTGTCCGTGACGACGGAGGCCTCGGGTGAGCTGGTGGCGCACGTGGTGCCGGCGCCTGCGGCGATGGGCCCGCAGCGCAAGCTCGACTTCAGCCTCTTCTTCTTCGCGGACGAGGACGCCGGGGCGAGCGACAAGTACCACCTGCTGCTCAACGCGGCGAAGTTCGCCGACCGCAACGGCTTCGCGGCCATCTGGACGCCCGAGCGGCATTTCCACGAGCACGGCGGCCTCTATCCCAACCCGGCCACGCTCGCCGCCGCCCTGTCCACCGTCACGGAGAACATCGGACTGCGCGCCGGCAGCGTCGTGCTGCCGTTGCAGAGCCCCTTCCGGGTGGCGGAGGAGTGGTCCATCGTGGACAACTTCTCGCGGGGTCGCGCGGGCATCTCCATCGCTTCGGGCTGGGTGCCCAACGATTTCGCCTTCGCGCCGGAGAACTTCGCGAAGAAGCGTGAGGTGATGTTCCGCAACCTCGAGCAGATCGAGCGGCTGTGGAGCGGTGAGACCGTCACCACCCGCGATGGCGTGGGCAACGAGGTGAAGCTCCGGGTCTTCCCCCGCCCCGTGCAGCCCAAACTGCCCGTATGGGTCACCTGCGCCGGTGGCGTGGATCTCTTCGAGAAGACGGGCCGAGATGGCTACCACCTTCTCACCTCGCTGCTCGGCCAGTCTCTGGAGGACGCTCTGGAGAAGATCGGCATCTACCGCGAGCATCTGAAGGGCGCGGGGCACGACACCTCGCAGCGCATCGCGACGCTGATGATGCACACCTTCGTGGGCAGGGACACGGACGAGGTGCTCGACAAGGTACGCGCGCCTCTCACCAAGTACCTGGGCTCGCACGTGGAGCTGATGCGGACGATGGCCAAGAGCCTCAACCTGCAGGTGGACATCAACGAGCCCCAGTGGGTGGACTACGTCGCGTCTTTCGCCTTCGAGCGCTACTACCGGACGGGCGCGCTGATCGGCACGCCCACCTCCTGCCTGCCCATGGTGGACCGGCTGATGGCGGCTGGGGTGGACGAGGTGGCGTGCTTCATCGACTTCGGTGTGAGCAGCGAGGCGGTTCTGGAGAGCCTCACGCACCTGACCGAGCTCAAGCGGCTGGCCGGAGACCGCTCCCTGCGCCTGAGCCGTCTGCTCTCGGAATACATCGAGGAGCGGCTGCCCAACTCGCGTCGGCCGGTGACGTTCCGTACGGTGCAGGCGCTGCCCATCGCGGCGTAGCGCCCCTGCTGGTGGCCCCGTCTCCACCCGAGGCGGGGCCCCACGCCGCTCAACGGTTCGCGTCCTGGAGGAGCTGCCGCAGGGTGGGCACGAACCGCTTCATGTTCGCATCCTCCATCATGTCGAAGTGGGCACTGACCAGGAGCTTCTCCAGGTCGAACCGGTGGCGCTCCACCGGCCCCTTGACGAAGCCCGTCCACCGCTCCACCCTCGGATTCTCCCGCACCGCGAGGATGTCCACCCAGCCCGCGCAATGGGGCGAGGGCATTTGGCGGCCGTTGAGCAGTGGCAGCTGCCTCGCCACTGCAGGACCCGGCTAAGTGGGTCCGGAGAAGTTTTTGCACAAGCCGAGCGGGATGCCTACCCATGAGGAATGGGCCGCGAGGGGCGACAGGTAGGGTTGGAGCCAAGCACGTCACCCTCTCTGCCCCCAGCAGTCGCCAGAAGCCCACGGGCCCGTGCGCGCGGAGTCGCCGGGCCGCCTCCGCCACCTCCGCACTCACGCGGGTCCGGTGCATATGTCCGGACTTGTGGCGAGGAATCGTGAGGACGTCCCCCTCGACGCTGCCGCTGGCGATGAAGTGCTCCAACTCCGTCGTGTGCCAGCCACACGTCCCGAGCACCTTCAGGGCATCCTGGTACCTTCAGGGCATCCTGGTACGGCGGCTCCGCATGAGCCTGCGCCTTCAAGAAGTCCTCCTTGGGCACCACCTTGCTCCGCCGCGTCTGCGCCGCCTTCGCCTGCGGGACGGTGAGGTGGTGCAGGGTCGGATCCTCGTCGGCGGTCAGCCGGTGCACCCCACCCTGCTCATCACGGAAGCCGTTCTTGCGCAGGTAGCCGTAGAGGGACTTGATGACCGCGATCTTCGGAGCCCGGCACTTCGCTCCATTCAGGGCCTCCAAGATCCGCTCGACGCGCAGCTCGCGCAGGTTTACCGAGCCGAGCACCCCCTGCCACCAGGCCAGGTACACCTTCTGCTCGTGGATCCACTTCGCGCTGTTCTTCTTCTCGTCCCAGCTCCACGTGAGGAACTGGGCGGCCGTCTCCGCGTTCAACAGGATGGGGAGCGCGTGCGCCGCTCGGCCGGTGAGCGGTAGCCCTCCGGGTCCACCATGAAGCGGGCCAGCTCGTGGAGCGCGTCCTTCAGGTTGTCGGCCCGGTCGAGACCTTGAACCGGCGGCCGTTCACCATCTTGGAGATGTAGTAGGTTGGACCGCTGGGCCCCTTGGGCTTCCTGCCGCGCTTTCCGCCGGGCCCGGGGGCACCGCCGCCCTCCTGGGCTGCGTCCACCTCCACCGGGGCGTCAGGCTCCCCCAGGTCCTTCCAGTAGATCTCGCCCCCGGTCCAGGAGCCCCTGAACCCGCCTCGACGTTTCGCCTTCACGACAGATGCTCCCGTGGGGGCGTCGGGCACCGTTACCCAACAATTTCCCCAACGGGGCCAACAAAAAAGGCCGGGTGCTTTCGCAACCGGCCCGGAACCTCTTGACTTTATTGGAGCCGACATCCGGATTTGAACCGGAGACTTACTGATTACGAATAAGGGGAGTCCTCTCGGGCATCCACGGCAACCAGCCAGAATCACTGCTGAATGCGGCCGCTTTGGGCCTTGCTTGGCTGCCGGTGGCGGTCCGAATTACCCAACAGATTACCCAACGATGGAGCGGGCGGAGCCCCGGCTGATGCCGTAGATGCCATGCCCGCTGGTGCAGCCATTGCCCAACCGCGAGCCGAAGCCCACCAGCTGTCCGGCCATGTCCAGCAACATGGCTCCGCCCCCGCTCAGCGATGACGATGCCGCGAAGGCACTTGGGAGCAATCACGCCAGTAGCAAGCCGCCAGCAAGTAGCCCGCCCAGGAAGAATAGCCGCTAGGCGATGTCGCACCGGACGGGCGCCAGCAGCGAGCCCACGACGCCACTGATGCCCGCCACCCGGCCGTTGGCCAGCAACAAGAGCGAGGCGCTTAGCCCGATGAGCGCCCCACTCAGGAGGGAAGGAAGTATGGAGGAAGTCATGCCCAGGTAGAGCCAGTTGCCCCAAAAAGGATTCACGGGCACCGCGCAGGGACGCCGTCACGGGAAGGAGGCAGGCCCCTACCCTCCTGGCGGCTCCATCCGGGTCGCGGACCGGTCTCATGCCCCGTGCTAAGCAGGTCGACCGGGACCTGCAACGGGCGGGTGGCTGGACGTCATTGCTCCCGGGAGGCGCGCTGCAGCCGGAAGCCGAAGGTCGAGCCGCGCCCCGGCGCACTCTCCATCTCCAGCTAGCGACCGTGAGCCTCCAAGATGCGCTGGGCCACCGAGAGGCCCAGCCCCCCACATCGGTGAGGCTGTTGCGCGTGGCGTCGCTGCGGCGGAAGGGCTCGAAGATACTCTCCAGCCAGCGTATGGACTCCCGCGCATGGCACGGCTCCCCGTGGGCGCACGGCGCCTTTGGCTCGACACGCGTACGTCCGCCACCCGGGGGGCGGTTGACTCAGCCGGAGCGAGGCCTGGGGATGAGCCCCAGGCCTCGCCCGGTGCCAATACGGGCCGAGCGAGTGGCCCCGGCCTGTCAGCACGCCTTGAGTAGCCCCATGGCGCGAAGCTCGTTGAAGAGCAGCTCCGTCCGTACGGGAATCTGGGACGGGGCCGTGGTCTCCGCGAACCAGTTCGCAACATGGGCGCGCCGGAAGGGCTCGGAGCTGCGCTGCATGCGCTGGAGGCTGCCCAGCACGTAGCGCGGCAGGCGCCACGCGCGGTCCCGATTCCAGTCGTAGACAACGCTCCCATCGTCATCCTCCAGCACGGCGATGCGATTCGACCGGAACTGGTAGCCCCCACGTCCCGTCCTGGACGCCTCCTCCTGCCGGCGCTGCGCTACCCCCTCGGCCGCGGCGCTCCGGACGCTCCGAGAGAACCGTTCATAGGCGCTCAACACCTCGGCCAGTTCCTCCTGGGTCATGGCGGGGTCCTCGCACTTCAGCGTGTTGGAGCTGAACTGCGCTTGGCCACCCGCGGCACCGTTGTTCAGCACCCGCAGCCCGAACCGCTCCGGATTGCGACCCACGGCGGAAGAGGCCGTGGCCTCGTAGGGAAAGACCGCCACTGTGTGGAAGATGTCGGCGAAGGGCCTCAGCAACTCCAGCGAGTCCATCGCCTCCGCGTAGGTCGTGCTCGGGAGGTTGGGAATCAGGTTCACGCTGATCTTCATTCCCGCCGCGCGCACCCGCTCGAAGAACCGGAGATTCTCCTGGCTGCCGACCTTCTTCTCGACGAGCTTGAGCACCCGGTCGCTCATGGTCTCCAGACCGATGGTGAGGCTGCTGCAGCCCGATTCCTGGAAGGCGCGCAGGACCTCCGTCGTGAAGCCGTCATCGACCATGGCGAACGAGCGCCAGTCGACCGACAGCCCCGTGCGGACGACCTCCTCGGCGAAGCGGAGCCCCTGCTTGGGCGGGAGCGCCTCGGTGATGAGCCAGTATCGGTGAATGCCGTACCGCTCCGCCAGCCCCTGGACCTCCTGGAACACGTTCGAGGGCGCACGGCCCGCGTAGCGCCCCGTGTTCGTGAATAGCTCGATGAAGTCGCAGTAGGTGCACTTCCCCCAGTAGCAGCCCCGTGCCTGCAGAACGCCTACCCGCGGCGACTCGAGCCGGTGGAGCAGCGCCTCGGAGAACCGGGCGGAGGGAAGCCTGTTCATGGCGGGCGGAGCGCGCCGCGGCCGGGTGGGGCCGACTCCGCGAACGACGACCCCGTCCACCTCCTCGGGCTTCCACTGGTCATCCCGGAGCTGGGTGGCCAGCGCGCGCAGCGCGGGCTCTCCCTCGAAGCGGACCACGCAGTCAATCTCCGGCACGGCTTCCAGCAATGCCGACAGGTCCCCCGGGCGCATCAGCGTCAGGGTGGGCCCGCCCAACACCACCCGCAGGTCGGGCCGCCAAGCCTTCGTGAGCCGCGCCAGGAGGATGGTGGGGCCCAGCTGAGGCCCCATGGGTACGGAGATGCCCACCGCCCGGCCCGTGCGCTCGATGACCTTCGCGTAGGTCGACCAGGAGAAGAAGTCCTGGTACGTCCGGGCCACCTCGCTGCCCTGGAGCAATGCCGGAAGCCCCGTCACCGGCTTGTCGATGTGGAAGGGCCGCGAGAGCTCCACCGTCAGGTCAAGCCCGTTCCACTCGCCGTCACACAGGTGCTGCCCGCGCGCGTTGACAATGGCGCCCCGGTGCAGTTGCGCCAGCTGAATCGCCGAACGCTGGGGAATGTCGTCCACCGGCGTTCGTCCCAGCCTCCGGTACGCGGCCTCAAGCCGGGAAAGACGCCCGGGGTCGATGAGGTAGTCCAGGAACTCCTCGTTCAGGTCCACCTGGTGCGCCGATACCTCGACCTCGGCCAGCACGGCATCGAGGAGCGCAATCGACGGGTAGTAGTTTCCCCAGTTCGAGCTGATCAAGGGCGGAAACACCAGTGCCCAATCCTTCATCATCGCGGTGACTCCCTGCATGACGTGGTTGACCCTCGGGCGAGTGGCATGCTCCCGCCTCTGCAAACGTGACCCGCCCGCTATGCGGTGAGCTCGAGCAACCGCTCCAGCTTGGAGCGCACCCGCGCCCGATCCGCCTCGTCCAGCTTCTGCTCGACGTCCTCGCTTTCCAGGAGGGAGCCCACGAGCGCGCGGAACTCGGTGCGCTGCGCCGCAGCGCGTGCTGCCCCCGCGTCACTCCAGACGGTGGGGAGCCACGGCGCCTGCCGTCCCCACTCCTCCAGGGGGTTGAGGCCGATGCAGATGTTGACGCCCGCCCGGGTCGCGAAGTGGGCGCCGCGCACCTCGTACTCGTGAGGCCCCAGCTTCTTCAGCTCGAAGCGGACGTGCAGCGCGTCCTTCACCTGATACAGCAGCGTCTCGCCCACGGCCGCCGCCTGGCCGGCATCCGCGAGGAAGGAGTCGAACGAGCTGGTATGCAACGCGAAGAGCCCGTTGACAAAGCCCTCCATGTTGTTGACGTGGAAGGTGCGGCTCCAATCCACCTCGGCGGCCCCACCCTCCCGGGCGGTCGTCGGAGGGCGCCACGGGCCTTTTTGCTTTGCCATCATCTTCTCCTTCGGAGGCGGGTTCCGGATCAGGCTCAGGCGCCGAGCCCCCTATCGACGCGCGGCCCGTAGAGGTCCGTGCTCAGGTACTTGAGACCGCTGTCACACGCGAGGCACACCACGACGCCGCCCGGCTGCTGCCGGAGCAGCCGGAGGGCTGCCGCCACGTTGGCCCCCGTCGAAAAGCCACCGAAGATGCCTTCCCGGCGGGCCAGCTCCCGGGCGGTGTGGATGGCTTCCTTGTCACCTATCTGCACATAGCCGTCGCACAGCGAGGCGTCGAAGAGCGGCAGGGCGCGCGAGTAGCCTCCGCCCTGGATGCGGTGGCTCGGCTGCGTTACGGACTGGCCCGCGAGGAAGGCCGCCCCCTCGGGCTCCACCCCGTAACAGGCGATGGACGGCCGGGCGGCCTTGAGGCTCCTGGCCACGCCGGTGAAGGTCCCCCCAGAGCCGATGAAGTCGACGAACGCCGTCAGCTCGCCGCCGGTCTGCTCCAGGATTTCCCGGCCCGTTCCGTACTCATGCGACAGGACATTGGCCTCCAGCGTGAACTGGTTCGCGCGGAAGGCGCCGCGCTCGGCCACCAATTCCTGCGTGCGCTGCTCGACGAGCTCAAGGTCTGCTCCGCTCACCCGGCCCGCGTTCGCGCCGCCCGCCTGTGGGACCAGGACGACCTCAGCGCCGAGCGCCCGCATCATCGCAGCCCGCTCGGGGCTGTTGCCTTCACTCATCACCGCGATGAAGGGGTGCCCGAGCACCGCGCAGGCGATGGCGAGCCCCGTGCCGGTGTTCCCACTGGTGAGCTCAATAACGTGCTGTCCGGGGGCGAGCTGGCCGGAGGCGCGCGCCGCTCGCACCATGGCGAGGGCCGGGCGGTCCTTCTTGCTGTGGCCGGGCTGCAGATACTCCAGCTTGAGGAGCACCCGTCCCGGCAGCCTCTCGCAGAGCCGGTCCAGGGCGACCATCGGCGTCCACCCCACGGCCCCGAGCACGCTGGGCATCGTCCGGAGCCGCGCCGCGGCGCTCACCGGGCGGACCGCGACCTCCACCGCCGCCGCTTCGGCCAACCGCCGCGCCACGAACAGCGCCGTCTCGTGGACCTGCCAGACACACGCGCCCTCCAGGCCGGCCCGCTCCAGCGCCCCCAGGAGGTCGGAAACGCGCTCGGGGTGGTCGTGGTGACTCCGCTCCTCCGGGGGCACCGTGGCCAGCGCCCCGTCACCCAGCGCCACCGCGGCGCGGAACCGCGGGCCCTCCATACGCGCCTCAGCGCGCCGGGCGAGCGTCTTGCCGAACGCGGAGGGAACGATGGCGTCGAGCAGGAGGAAGACCCCCTCCTCCGCCAACACCTGCGAGATGCGGCCGAAGAGGCGCTCCTTCTCCGGGCTCAGAAGGTGGTGCACCGAGAAGCTCGCGAGCACCACGTCGAAGCGCTCCCGCGCAAGCTGGCTCCAGAGCGCGTCCGACTGCAAGGGGGCGGCATGGCTCTGCTCGATCTCCTCGGGCCGCAGATGGGAGCGCGCCTGCTCCAGCATGCCCGGGCTGAGGTCCACCAACGTCGCCCGGATTCCCCCCGGGCGGCGCTCCCTCACCCGCCGGGTCGCCCAGCCCGTGCCACATCCCAGGTCGAGCACGCGCAGGGGCGTGTCCCGCGCGGGGACGGCAAGGTCTACCGCCTCGTCCATCGCCCTCGTGAGGTCTTCATGGTGCAGGAGGGTGCTGGAGAAGACCTCCTCGTAGACGTTCGCCAGGGCATCCCAGAAGGCCTGGCTCTTCCCATGTTCGGAGTCGCTCCCTGTCATGACTTCCGTGCTCCTTGCGGCGGGAGCCGGAGGGCACCGGGCTGGCCGTCCCGCAGCCCTCCGAGGGTGTCCAGGAATTCGTGGAGCGTCTGGACGAAGACCCCGCTCAACGCTCGCACGGCGACCGGCCGCAGGTCCCCGACAGAGAGCCGCAGGAAGGGCGGTGCGGTCTCGGACATGGCGGCTGCGGCAGAGATGCGAGGCGTCGAGAAACCAAAGCTGACCCCGTGGGTCAGTGGTACACCCTGCCGTCCCGCGCGGAGCAGCAGTTGTTCGATGAAGGCGGACAGCAGCTCCCGGTGATTGAGCCCTTCCTCCTCGAAGCGGAACGTCATCACTCCGCCCAGGTGCGGCAACCTCCTGGCCAGCGCGTAGTCGGGGTGACACGTGAGGCCTGGAAAAACAGGCAGCAGACGGGCCCCGTCCCCCTCCTGGGCCAGCAGGTCACCCCCGAGTTGGAGCGCCCCCTCGGTCATCCGCCGCATCCGCCCGAAGAAGTCCTCCCGTCCGACGCGCGGCAGCAGCGCGGCCCCGTGTTCGTACAGGATGCCGCCGGTGTTGCGCCTCAGCCGCCGGAACTCGGCGTCCAGCGCGAGCGGGATGGCGACGAGGCCCGCGAGCGTCAAGTCGAGCCCGAGCTGGAGGTACTTCGAGGCGCTCTCGTAATACAACACGTGGACCTTCCGTCCCCCAGCGGCAACGGCTAAGGGGGAGATGGCGCCAGAGAGCATGGTGCCATCCACGACCACCCAGCACTCGTCCTCGAGCACCTCCTCAAGCCCGGCGATGACCTGCTCGACGTCCACCATCCGGAGCTCTCCGATGTTGGCGAGCGCATCCAGGAACACGACCGACGGTTGATGCACCCGCGCCAGGTCCAGCAGCGCTCGCGCCGCGTAGCTGCCCGCCCGGATGACCTGGATGCCGGGCAGGCTCTCGAGCTGCTCCATTGCCTCGAAGTAGATGTGGGGCGAGGTGAGGACCCGGGCCCCAGGCCAGAGCGCGTTCCGCACCAGGAAGCTCTCGATGAGGGAATACGCCGCCATTCCCGACGAGCACAGGAGCATGCTCACCTGTCGGGGGTCGTAGCCCAGCAACTCCAGGAAGTACTGCTCCAGCTCACCCACGGACCGCGTGCCGTAGCGACTGTAGTTCACCCGCCCGGAGCGCTGCGCCCCCAGCTTCGAGAACGTGACGGCGCCGACCTGGTCATACGAGGGGGACTGCCAGCCGCCTGCAGTGTCGAGGAAGGCCACCCCCTGGTAGGCCAGCCGCTCCAGCCGCTCCCGCGCCTCCGGCGCCGGAGGCGCCTCTGGCGCGTCGACCTCGAGCACCCGCGTCAGGTCTCCCAGGAGCCGGGCCAGCGTCTCGAATACGTAGCGCTCCTCGGCAGGCAGTGCCAGCTCCTCGGCTTGGCAATAGGCCGCGAATTCCTCGCGCTCGCGCACGCCCTGCTTCAGCCGGCGTTGGAGGTCGCGCACCCGTGGCTCGGGCCGCACGTCAGGCAGGCTCGAGATGGGCGCCGGCGCCTGTGCGGCGACGGGGAAGCACGGCTCCTCCCGCGGCTTGCGCCCCACCCGCCCCAGCCCCTGCATGAGACGTGGCGAGCGGAACGGGAAGGTGAGGACGTGGGCGAGACTGCTCGCCGAGATGTTGCCCCCCGTGAGCACGATGCCCACCGGCCCTTGCCGGCCTGCTCCGGCCAGGTGCCCCGCGAGCGCCGCGGCGACACCCACCGCGCCCGACGCCTCGACGAGCAGGCTCTCCCAGGACAGGAGCGAATGCACTCCGGCGGCGAGTTCCTCCTCGCTCAGACAGACTGGCGGCAGCACCCGCCCCCGGCACAGCGCGACCGGAAGGGACTCCCCAGGGACCTGCACGAGCAGTCCATCCGCCAGGCTGGGGCGCAGCGGTGGGCGGGGCGTGCCCTGCCCCGTCAGCGCGTCGGCGAAAGGATGGAAGCAGGCCGGCTGGCAGGG
>DASQMW010000167.1:0-20737 GCA_035645295.1 Archangium sp. | reverse complement strand
GTTGTCGACGCAGACCCACCGCTTGCCTTCGCCCGGTTCTCCCCTCTTGTTCCGGCAATCGATCTGATCGACGCACTCCTCAGAACAGCCCGTCGCCACCACCATCAGCGCGCTCACGAGCGCACCGAGGACAACACGCTTGGTCATAGGGACCCTCCGAAAACACAGCGTGCGTATAGGCTCGCTTCCTGGCCTCGGGGGATTGAACCAGGGACCCATCTCGCGGCGGCTGTCTCGGGCTGAACGACGGACGAACGAAGTGCCACCGGACCTTTCCGATGATTGACACCCACTGCCATCTCGACGCGGCGCGTTTCGACCCGGACCGGGACGAGGTGCTCACCCGCGCCTGGGCCGCCGGACTGCACGGCATCCTCGTCCCCGGGGTGGGCCCGGACAACTGGGAGCCGCTGCTGGCCATGTCCCGTGCCGAGCCGCGCCTCCAGGTGGGGCTCGGCATCCACCCCCAACTGCTCCCGGACATGCCTCCCGAGGAGGACGAGGCACACCTCGAGCGCCTGGACGCGCTGCTGGGCCAGGGGGGCGCCATCGCCGTGGGCGAGTGCGGGCTGGATGGGCCCTCGGCCGCGGGCGCGCCCATGGAGCGGCAGGTGGCGGTGCTGCGGCGGCACCTGGAGCTCGCGCGCAAGCACGGCCTGCCCGTGCTCATGCACTGCTTCCGCGCGCACCCCGCCCTCATCGAGCTCTTCAAGCAGGAGCCCCTGCCCGAGGCGGGTGTGCTGATGCACAGCTACGGCGGGGGCGTGGACCTGGCGCGCTTCTACATCCAGAAGGGCTGCCACTTCTCCTTCGCGGGCCCCGTCACCTGGGCCGAGGCGCGCAAGCCGCTGGACGCCCTGCGCGTCATCCCCCCGGATCGGCTGATGGTGGAGACGGATGCCCCGGACCAGGCCCCCACGCCCCACCGGGGGCAGCGCTCGGAGCCGGGCTACCTGCCGCGCATCATCGAGGGTATGGCCCGGGTACTGGGGGAGCCGGTGGAGGTGCTTGCCCAGCGGACGACCGAGAATGCCCGCAGGTTGTTCCGGGAAGCCTTTCCCCGGCCTTAGCGGTAGGGAGGCGGTCGCGCTATAGAGGCCCCTCATGAACCCGCAGCCCACTCCCCCGGAAGCCGTCCCCGCCGCCACTGGCACCCCTGCTCCCTCGGAGCCCAAGCCCTTCAAGCTGCACCGGCGCTTCGACCGCACTGGCCGCCTGCTCGGCGATCCGGCGATGGAGCGGCTGGCGAAGGCCCGCGTGGTGGTGTTCGGCCTGGGAGGCGTGGGCAGCTACGCCGCCGAGGGCCTCGTGCGCAGCGGGGTGGGCCAGCTCACGCTGGTGGACTTCGACACCGTGTGCGTTACCAACGGCAACCGCCAGCTCCACGCCACCGCGAAGACGGTGGGCAAGCCCAAGGCGGAGCTGATGGCGCAGCGCTGCAAGGAGATCAACCCCGACGCCCAGGTGCAGGGCCTGCGCGAGTTCTACCGCGACGAGCTGGCCGATCAGCTGCTCGCCCCGGGCAGCTACGACTACGTGGTGGACGCCATCGACAACGTGAAGGCCAAGCTGCACCTGCTGCACCGGTGCGTCAGCCTGGGCATTCCCGTGGTGAGTTCCATGGGCGCGGCGGCCCGCCTGGATCCCACCGCCATCCGCGTCGAGGACCTGTGCGAGACGCACATGGATCCCTTCGCCAAGGACATCCGCAAGCTGCTCAAGCGCAAGTACGGCGTGCCCACCGAGCGGCCCACGGGCATCACCGCCGTCTACTCCATCGAGGCGCGGCGCCAGCCCCTGTCCCTGCGCTACGACGCGGACGACGGCTTCTCGTGCGTGTGCCCCAACGACAACGACTTCCACAGCTGCGAGCACCGCAATCAGATCGACGGCAGCGTGGCCTTCGTCACCTCCGTGTTCGGCATGAACGCGGCCGGTGTCGTGGTGCGGCGCCTGTCCCAGGGACGTTGATTCTCCCTGGCGGGATTGGAGCCCGTAGCGAAGGGGTGCCCTGCTCTCGCGACGGCACACGCCTTTCGATGAATCGCGAGTGACTCCGGGCAGGGGCGAGTTGGATAGGTGGCATGCTCGGTGGAGAAACTGGCTTGTAGAGGAGCGGTTCTCTCCTCTCTCCCTGATTGGCCCTGGATGCGAACTGCTCCCTTATTTCCTGCGCACATGAACATACCCTGCTCGGCGCTCCGGCAAGTAAGCATGATGCAGAACCTGGGTAGTCGCTCTATTCTCTTTCCATGCCGTTCGAGCCAGATGTCATCGTCACTGCGTCCGATGGACTTGGAGTCTCGCTTGTGGCCGAGGTGAAGCTCTCCTTGCGCGACAAGTCCCAAGCGGAAGAACAGCTGAAACGGTACATGGTCAGTATGCGATGCCCGGTGGGGCTCTTGGTTACGCCGGAAAAGCTCTGGATCTATAACGACAGCTATAGCGGCCCTGGCTTGGCATCCGTCGATTGCATGGGGGAATTCCCGCTCTTCGGACTTCGAGTCCTACAGACGGATGTTGCTGCATTCCCTTCCCAAGCTGCTTTCGCCTTGGAACAGGCGTTTCAGCGCTGGCTCGAAGGGCTCTCCATGGAGTCAGAACGACAGAAGCTCCCGCCAGATCTAAGAGAGGCACTTGAAGAGTATGTTGTCCCCGCTCTCAATGAGGGGCAGGTGCGGGCTGCCGGACCAAGGGGCTCCCTCTCATCCAGCATTGCTTGATGAACCACGTCTTCGTCGAGACCAACTGGGTTGTAGATGTTGCCACGCCTGAGCACCATCGAGTTCCCGCTGCCCTGGAACTCCTGGAGCGCGCGGAACGTGGGGAACTGCAACTGCACCTTCCCTCCATTTGCATTACCGAAGCCCGGCGGACAATTCCGACAAAGTTCCAACCCAGGCACGAAGCCGACGCGATCCGCAAGTTCCTGTCCTTGCCACGGCCCGGCTCGATTACCGATGCCGACGCTCAAACGGTGCGCCGTGTCCTTGGAGTGTACGAGCAACAGGTCAAAAAAGAACTGAAGCAACTCGAAGAGACGCTGCGATCGTTCTTGAAGAAACCAGGGCTTGAAGTATTTCCACTCAACGAGCGGATGTTGGAATACGAAGTCGAGTTGAGTCCATTGGACCTCGGGCTCCAGTCTTTCGATCATGCCGTACTTGCTTCCGTCCTGGGACGAGCCGATGAATTGAAGGCAGCCGGCGAGTTGGATTTGGCCTTCTGCGAACTCGATTCGCATCTTCAGCCCTGGGATAAGGACGGTAGAGCGAAGCAACCTCTCGCGAAGTTGTACGATGAACGCTGGATTTGGGTTTATGGGAACTTCACCCTGAAAGACCCTAATCGCCCCCAGGATTGGCCGTTCAACAAGTCTACCTGATGCTCGCTCGTCATGCACTCCAGAGTGAGCGCCGCCTCCCGAGGAATGACTCGCTGGTCTCACTCCGATGCGCGTTTATCGAGAGAGGACGGCGCCGGGAGTAACAGCCGCCTGTCGAGGTGGCGGAAGTAGAAGACGGAGTAGGGCTGGCCGGAGACCAGGACAAAGGCCCCATGAGGCGGCTCCGGGTGCTCCTGCAACCAAGTCTCCGCCTCCTCGCGCGAACCAAACGACGCCACCGTGGGAAGAGTGCCCTCCGGGCTGTTCCAGCTCTGGAGAAATGCCTCGAAAGGATAGAAGTTGCCCGTCACCCCAATGAAGTCCAGAGCGAAATAGGCAACCGCCAGCAACTCTTTCTCTTCGGAGGAGGCGCTTGTCCGAAGCCGTACGAGCAACTCCTGCACCTTGGGAAGAAGCTCGTGCATGTTCATGGAGACACCGTCGCGAGGTGCGGGCCTGAGGCTCATGCCACCTTCGCCGCCACCGCCTCGCGGCCACAAGGGCGGCGGAAGGCGCAGCGGGTGCACGCCGACAGGTTCTCCGTCTGCGGGAAGGCGGACGCGTCCTTGGGCGTGTTGGTGGCCGGGTCCGCCAGCAGATCGCGCATCCGCGCCACGCTCTGCGCGAAGCGGGCCTTGAAGCCCTCCACCGCGTCCGCGTCCACCTGCACCTGATGCTCCACCCCGTCGTTCAGGTACACCAGCGACGCGCGCACCTTCTCCATCGGCAGCCGGTAGCGCTGCGACACGTACAGGCCGTAGCCCAGCACCTGCTCGTCGTACCCCTCGCGCGCCTTGCCCGTCTTCCAGTCCACCACCACCGGCGAGCCGTCCGCGTCCACATAGGCGAAGTCCGGAATGGCGAACACCTTCACCCCGTCCATCGTGAAGGTGGAGAACTCGGCCCCCGCGTCCACCTCCAGCCACTGCGCGGGCTTCAGCCCCTGCGCCAGCGCCGGCCAGCGCGAGCTGAAGAACCACGCCAGCGCCGAGCGCACCGTCTCCCAGTTCTGCTTCCAGGCCTCGTCCGCCACCTGCTCGTCGTACTCGTGCTCCACCAGGCCCGAGAACGTCTTGCGGTACTTCTGCGACCAGTACGACTTGCCCCGCGAGTAGCGGAAGTCGTCCTGCATCAGCTTGCGCGCCCGCGACTCCACCTTCTCCGGATCCACCGCGCGCCCCGCCCGGATGTCCAACAGCGCGTCCTTGATGGCGTCGTGCACCACGCTGCCCGCCCACGCGTAGCGGTTGCCCAGCTTCTTGAGCACGTACAGCTCCCGCACCTCCTTGGGCGCCCCCGACTCCCAGCCGCCCCAGGAGCGGTAGTAGTAGAGGTAGTAGGCCCTCAGGCATTCCTGGAGCTTTTCGTGCCGGCTCTTGGACCAGGAGAAATCGTTGGCGAAGGAGGTGCGCCGCATGGGAGGTCGCGCATCCTAGACGGTGGCCCGCTGAAGTCGAAAGAGGGACAAGCGTGCAGGCACTCCCCAGCAGGTCCTTTTCCCCCACCCGCGAGCCGCTAAGGTGCCGCGCATCATGGCCAACAAAGACTTCCAGGGGAAGGTGGTCCTCATCACCGGCGCCTCCAGCGGCATCGGCCGCGCCGCCGCCACCGCCTACGCCGCCCAGGGCGCCCACCTCGTGCTCGCCGCTCGCCGCGAGTCCCAGCTCCAGGACACCGCGCGCGAAGTGGAAGCACTCGGCGTGCGGGCGCTCCCTGTGCGCTGCGATGTCACCGTGGAGGACGATGTGCACCGTCTCATGCGCGAGACGGAGGCCGCCTTCGGCGGGTTGGACATCCTCGTCAACAACGCGGGGCTCGGGCTCTACGGCCCTGTCGAGGGCTTCAGCGAGGCGCAGCTCCGCCACGTCTTCGAGGTCAACTTCTTCGGCCTGGTGCGCGTCACCCGCGCCGCCCTGCCCCTGCTGCGCAAGCGCGCTCCCGGCTCCCAGGTGGTCAACGTCAGCTCCGTGCTGGGCCACCGCGGCCTGCCGCTGCTCGGCGGCTACGGCTCCTCCAAGGCCGCGGTGAACCTCCTCACCGAGTCCCTGCGCGCCGAGCTCGCCGCCGAGGGCATCTCCGTCCTGCTCGTCTCCCCCGGCCTCACCGAGACGGAGTTCCGCGACTCCCGCCTCAACGCCGACGGCTGGAAGCAGGACGCCATCCCCTTGAATGCGATGAGCTCGGCCGCCGTGGCCAGCGCCATGGTGCGCGCCAGCCGCCGCAAGCGCCGCGAGACGGTCCTCACCCTCCCCGGCCGCGTCATGGTGCTCGCCAACCGCTGGGTCCCCGCGCTCTTCGATCGCGTGGCCCGCCGCATCGTCAATCCCGCCAAGGCTCCATGAGCCCTCCGCGCAAACGCAAGGCGTCCTCCCCCTCGCCCCTCGTCGAGCCCGCACGCCGCGAGTCCCTGCGCGCCTCGCTGCTCGCGTGGTACGACCGGCAGAAGCGCGACCTGCCCTGGCGCCGCACCCGCGACCCCTACGCCATCTGGCTCAGTGAAGTCATGCTGCAGCAGACGCAGGTGGCCACCGTCATCCCCTACTGGGAGCGGTTCCTGCAGCGCTTCCCCACCGTGGAGGCGCTCGCCGCCGCGCCCCTGCCGGACGTGCTCGCCGGGTGGCGCGGGCTCGGCTACTACTCGCGCGCGCGCAACCTGCACCGCGCCGCCCAGGAGATCGTCACCCGCTTCGGCGGCAGGCTCCCCTCCACCGCCGCCGAGCTGCTCACCCTCCCCGGCTTCGGCCGCTACACCGCCGGTGCCGTGGCCTCCATCGCCTTCGGTGAGCCCGCGCCCCTCGTGGATGGCAACGTGGCCCGCTTCCTCTCCCGCATCTTCGAGGTGGAGGGCCCCCCCGGAGACCGCGCCCGCGAGGCCCGGCTGTGGGAGCTCGCCACCGCGCTCGTCCCCGGCGAGCGGCCCGGAGACTTCAACCAGGCTCTCATGGAGCACGGCGCCACCGTGTGCCGCCCGGAAAATCCCCTGTGTCTGCTGTGCCCCGTGCGCGAGGAGTGTCTCGCGTACCTGCATGGCCGCGTGGCCGAGCTGCCCCCCGCCAAGGTGCGCGCCGCTCCCAAGCGGATGACGCTCGCCGTCGCCGTCTGGGCCCACGAGGGCCGCTTGCTGCTCGCCCGGCGCGCGGAGAAGGGACTCTTCGGCGGACTCTGGGAGCTGCCCGCCGCCGAGGTGCAGGACGAGACGGCCGACCCGGAGTCCGCCGCGAAGCTCGCCGAGGCGCTCGGGACGGACGTCTCCGTGCGAGGACACCTCGGCACCGTGCGCCGGCAGCTCACCCACCGCTCCCTCTCGCTCCGGCTGCTGCGCGTGACGGGACAGCAGCACCCCACCCGCGCCCCCGCCTTCCAGGAGCTGCGCTGGTGCACCCCCGTCGAGGCCTCCTCGCTCGGCATGAGCACCGCCATGCACAAGGCGCTCGAGGCCGCTGTGTCCGCCGGTGCGCTTCGCGAGTGAGGACCGTCCGCTGGAGGACAGGCCCTGCTCCGGCGTGTCGCTCCGGCAACGGAGGGACCCGGGCCCGATTTCCCTCCCGCTCCCATGTGCCGATGCTGCGGGGCGCAGTCTTCCTTTGTTCCTGGAGGAGAGCTCCGCATGGCACGTACGCACTCCAAGACGTCCCACAACACGCCGGCCCAGCAGATGCCGGAGACCACGCCTCGCAATGCCGCGGCCTCCAACCGCGCTACCCCCACCCATGAGCAGATCGCCAGGCGCGCCTATGAGCTCTTCCTCGCTCGCGGCGCCGGCCACGGGCAGCACGAGCAGGACTGGGCCCAGGCCGAGCGCGAGCTGAAGCTCGGGCGCTGAGTTACTCGGCACGGACCCTCACTGCACGGGTTCAACCTGGGAGACGTGGCACCCTCACCCTTTCCCTCTCCCGGAGGGCGAGGGGTGGGGGGCTCGGGTTCAACCCGGTAGCGACTGGATCAGCTGGCGTACGGGGACTTCGGCGTGGACTGCTCGGCCGTCAGTGCCTCCTGAAGCCGCCGCTGCGCCACCTTGAGCTGCTCCAGCACCCGCTCCGCGTCCACCACCGTGCGCATCGCCAGCCCACACGCCGGCGTCAGCAGCACCTGCGAGCCCACCCGCTCGAACGTGTGTCCCGGTGGCAGCGCCGCCTTCAGTGACACCTCCACCGAGTCCACCAGCTCCTCCACCGCGTAGGTGGATGCCAGGTCCGTGGGGATGATGCCCAGGCTCAGCGGCGCCCCCGAGTCCAGGAAGCGCGAGAACGCCCCCGAATCCTCCAGTACCGCGTCCAGCGACAGCCGCACGTCCAGCGACAGCATGTCCAGCCCCGCGTCCAACAGGCTCGCCCAGTCCGTGTTGCCGCAGCAGTGCACCCCCACCAGCGCGCCCTCCCGCTGCAGCGCCACCACCAGCAGCCGCAGCTCCTGCATCGCCAGCAGGTGCCTCGGGTTGGAGCGCTCGAAGGCGAACAGGCCCGGCTCGTCCAGGAAGAAGAGCGGCGTCGTCCCCGCCCGCCGCAGCGCCTTCACCATCGCCAGCGAGCGCGCCAGCACCAGCCGGAAGATGGCCTCGTCCAGCCCCGGCACGTCCAACGTGGCGTGTCCCTCGCTCGTGCGCGCCACCGAGCGCACCGTGAAGGGGCCCGCCAGCTGCGCCTTCGCGAAGGCCAGCTTCCGGTTCTCCACCTCCCAGAGGAACGGCCTCCACGCCCGGCAGTTGTCCAGCGAGGGCTCGAAGGCCTCCAGCGCGCCCGAGGACAACGCCCCCTCCAGCCGCGCCAGGAAGTCCGCGCGCCCCGCCTCCCACGCCCCCAGGTCCACCGTGCACATGCCCTCGTCGTCCCACCGCAGGCCCGGCAACCCCTCGAGCGCCTGCGGAATCATGAACTCCGAGGGCCGCCCCACGGGCAGCTGCGGCAGGAAGGGAATGTCCAGCACGAGCGCGGCCTGCAGGCCCATCTCGAGCTGCGTGTGCGGAAGACTCCCCACGCCCGTGGTGGCACAGGTGGGAAGCAGCTGGATGGCCCGGCGGATGTTCGGCGCGCTCATACCCCCTAGTCTAACTCAGGAAGCCCGGGCCACCCGCTCTCCCGCTCCCAGGGCACCCTGGCCCGGTCCGTTCAGCCACGTTTCGACCGTGGAGATGAACTCGTCCGGAATCTCCATCATCGGCGTGTGGCCCACCCCGGGGTATTCCACGTAGGTCCAGTCCGGCCGCACCCGCGCCAGTTCCCGCGAGTTCGCCACCGGCACCAGCCGATCCTCCGAGCCCTGCACCAGCAGCGTGGGCACCTGGATGCGCTTCTCCATCTCGCGGAACTGCTTCTTGCGCACCAGCAGCAGCACCAACGAGCGCGCCGCCTCCACGAAGGCCTCGTTGCTCCAGGGCATCCGCTCGTGCCGCTCCCGGGCGAAGTCCACGTGCGCCTGCACCACGCCCTCGGGGAAACGCTTCAAGTCCCCGCAGCACAGCTGGAGCATGCCCCGGGCCAGCTTCTCGGGCCCGAACTTCGCCACGCGCCGCTTCACGAAGAACTCCCCCACACCCGGAATCGTGTAGAGGGCGAACTGGAGCAGCACGGCCCGCTCCATCCGCGTGTCCTCCGCCCGGGGCTGCGCGGGGTTCACCAGCACCAGCCCGGACACCCGCTCGGGCTGACGCGCCGCCTGCATCACCGAGATGGCGCCCCCCATGGAGTTGCCCATCAGCAACACGGGCGCATCGGGCGACACCGCCTGGATGAAGCGGTCCAACAGCGCCTGGTTGGCGTGCACGCTCGCCGAGCGCCTCTCCAGCGGCGTCAGCCCGAAGCCCGCCAGGTCCGGGGCCACCACCCGCGCATGCCGGGCCAGCGTCTCCCCTACCTTCATCCAATTGAGGTGCGAGCCACCCAGTCCGTGCACGAGCACCAGCGTCGGCCCCGAGCCGCCGAAGTCCATGTAGTGAACCGGTCCGTCCAGGTCGAGCGTGCGCGTGATCATGGCCCCTTCCCTACCATGGACAGGCCAGGGATCGCCCGGAGTCGGGTAGCCTGCCGCGCCCATGCTCGAGCTCCCTCCCCTTCCCTCCTCGCTCCAGGCCTGGCACGAGCGCCTCGAGGCCGTTGCCGCGCCCTGTCTCCTCTTCTCCGCCCGGGACGCGGAGGATCCCTCCCTGCCCGGGTGCCGCTATGGAGGACACCCGCTCGTCCCACCGGGCACGCAGTGGCCCCGCTCGCCCCGGGGCCCGCTCGTCTTCGTGGGCCAGCTGGATTTCGCCGAGCTCGCCGCGTGCCGGGGTGAGGCCCTGCCCCACCTGCCCCGCGACGGTGTCCTCGCCCTCTTCTACGACGCGCAGGAGCAACGCTGGGGGTACAACCCCAAGGACAGTGAGTACTGGAAGCTCCTCTGGACCCCTCACAGCGCCGAGGCCGTGCCGCTCGCGCCCCCGAAGGAGCTGGAGGACGCCGGACTGGCCTTCGACCTGCCCCTGCGGTTGGAGCCCCGGCTCGGCGTCTGCCTGCCGGACCCCTGGGACCGCCGCACCCCCGTGCCCGCGGACGAGTGGGGCCCGGAGCAGGCCGACGACTACCTCGTGCTGCGCGAGCGGCTCTCCGGCGGCGAGCACGCGCACCAGGTGGAGGGCCACCCCTGGTGGATACAAAACGACGCCCGCCTGGAGGCGCAGCTCGTCACCCACGGCATCTACTGCGGCGGCTCGCGCGGCTACGACTCCCCCGAGGCCCGGCGGCTCGAGCCCGGAGCCTCCGCCTGGCGCCTGCTGTGGCAGATCGGCTCGGATGACCAGACGGGCTTCACCTGGGGCGACGGAGGCAACCTCTACCTCCTCATCCGCGAGCAGGACCTGCGCGCCTGCCGGTTCGACCGCGCCTGGCTGGGCCTGCAGTGCAGGTAGGGTCCCGCGGGCCTACCGCGCCCGCCTGCTCGCTGCTGTAACAATCCAGCTCCGCTGTCTTGGCGACTCCATGGGTCAGGGTGTAGGACTGAACCCATGGAAGCTCCTGCCCCCGCCAGTCCCCCCCCGGCGCCCCCGGACGCCCCCACGCTCACCGCCGTCACCCCCTCCCGGCCCATCCCCCGGTTCCCGGGCCACTTCCTGACGGGCAACCTGTCCGGCTTCCGGCACGACCGGCTGAAGCTCTTCCGGGACATCAAGGAGACCTGCGGAGAGATCGGCACCCTCCGCGTGGGCCCGCTCCCCATCACGGTCGTGACCTCCGGCACCATCGCGCACAGCCTGCTGCACCACCACGCCAACGACGTGGATGGCGGCCCCCTGGTGAAGACGTTCATCCCGCTCGTGGGCGAGCGCAGCCTGGTGCTGCTCCATGGGCCCCAGCACCGCAAGCAGCGCAAGCTCCTGGCGCCCAGCTTCCAGCGCGAGCAGCTCGCCCACTTCACGCAGACCATGGTGCAGTACACCCTGGATGCCATCGCGGGCTGGCGGGACGGACAGGAGTTCGACGTCCACGACGAGATGGCCACCCTGACGATGCGCATCATCGGCAAGACGCTCTTCGACGTGGACTACCGCCACGAGACGAACGAGCTGCTCGGCGCGATGGGGCACGCCCTGCAGCACATCGAGTACCTCACCTCCAGCCTGGTGCAGATTCCCCTCTCCTGGCCCACGCCCCGCAACAAGCGCGTGCGCGAGGCCCTGCGCACCATCGACACCACCTTCCGCGGGATGATCCGCCAGCGGCGCGTGGACCATGGGCAGCGCAAGGACATGCTGTCCTCGCTCGTGCAGGTGCGCGACGAGGAGGGCCAGCCCATCAGTGAGGACCAGCTCCACAACGATCTCATGACCATCTACGCCGGGCATGAGTCGACGGCGCTCTCGCTGGGCTGGACGTGGTACCTGCTGGCCCGGCACCCCGAGGTGCTCGCCCGGGTGCGCCAGGAGGTGGACACCGTCCTGGGGGGGCGCCCGCCGGCCTTCGAGGATCTCCCCCAGCTGCGCTACACGCTCCAGGTCATCAAGGAGTCGCTGCGGCTCTACCCCGTCATCTTCATGCTCGCGCGCGCGCCCACGAAGGACCTGGACATCGCGGGGTACCGCCTGGCCAAGGGGCAGATGGTCCTCATGCCGCCCTACATCATCCACCGCGATGCCACGTTCTTCCCGGACCCGGAGCGCTTCGATCCCGACCGCTTCCGGCCGGAGCTCGAGAAGCAGCTGCCGCGCTACGCCTGGTTCCCCTTCGGCGCGGGCCCGCACACCTGCATCGGCAACCACTTCGCGATGATGGAGAAGCAGCTCATCGTCGCGACCATGGTGCAGCGGCTGAACGTCGAGCTCATCGACGACAAGGAGCTGCTCCCCGAGGTTCTCACGGTGACGCTGCGCCCCTCGCACCTCAAGATGCGGGTGCGGCACCGCGAGGACGCCACCACCCGCGACGCGAGCAAGGTGGCGTAGCGCCCCGCCCACCGGAAGCCCGGGGCACCCACGTGGGGTGCCCCGAGGGCCTCTCAGGCGCCGCGCTCCTTCGACTTGCGCTGATCGAGCATCAGCATGGCGCTCAGCTCGAAGATGGTGTCGATGCGATCCACGCGATAGAGTTCCTTCGCGATCCAGCACTTCACCTTCGTCTCGGGCCGGGCGAAGGGCCGGTAGGTCTGCAGCATCCACGCGAAGGCCCGATCCAACGACAGGGTGATGCCCTGGTTGGAGAAGCCCTGGCGCTCCAGGTAGGCGAGCATCAGCACCGCGTAGGCCGTCTCCGTCAGGTTGGAGGGACCATTGGTGCTCCAGCCGCCGTCGCGGTTCTGGCACACGAGCACGGCCTCGACGGCTTCGCGCAGCGCGTCCACGTGCGGAGAGCCGACGAGGGCGATGGCCGCGTGGCCCGTCGTGTACAGCCAGGAGCGGTTCCACTTGTCCACCGTCCAGCGCCCATCCGCGTCCTGGCGGTCGAGCAGGAAACGCTGGAAGGGCGCCACGTCCTGGCCCATCACCATCAGGGCGTGGATGCAGCGGGCCGTCACCGTCGGCGAGGGGTGCATCTCCCCCGCGTAGGCGACGAAGTGGTTGTCGTTCTGGAAGCGGTAGAGGACCGACAGGTCGACCGGGTAGCCGAACTCGTGCAGGAGCATCACGGCCGCCGCCGTGTCATCACCGTCCTGCAGGAAGTAGTCGCTCATCGCGATGCCCTTGGGTCCCAGGGCGGTGACCAGCTCCTTGACGATCGGCATCACCACGCCCTCGAGGCGCGGCTCCTTGAGCACGCCGGCGATCTGCAGGGCGTAGAGCGAGAAGACCTGCTCGTAGCGCTCGAACGGGTAGATGGTCGAGGTGACGCCCGGAATGCCCATCTCGCACGCGCGCTCGGCGTTGGCCAGGTACCTGCGCGCGCGCTCCACGGTGTCCTCCAGCTCCGGCCGGCCCGAGGCGGCCTTCACCCACGCCGCCGTCGCCGCCGGGCTGTGGCTGAGGCCCCCCGAGGCGTCGATGATGCGCGGATCCGGCTCGGTGCCGGTGATCTCCCAGACGTGGTTCCAGGGCATGCCCGGCAGCATCGGCAGCTTCGCGACGGACTGACGCTTGCGCTCGCCGAACTCGAGCAGCTTGCCGTAGGGCCTGCGGGGGATGTGCATCTCCCCGGCCGCGTCGAGCTGATTCAACAGGCCGGGCAGGACGATCTCCCCACCCACGGGCAGATCGTCCTTGGCCATGGTGGCCCACAGCGCCGCCTGCTTGCGCAGGAAACCCACGCCCTCCTGGATGGCGGAGCGGGTGCCCTGACGGCGCCCGTACTCCCGCAGCGCGAGCACGGCCGCGAGGGTGGGAATGTCCCGGTGCAGCGGCATGGCGGGCTCACCCCAACCGCCATCCGGGTGCTGCTGTGACAACAACCACTCCACGGCGGGCCAGCCGCCCTCCGCGGGAGGCAGGGTGAGGAGCATCTGCGCCGTGTCGTAGATGGAAGGGCTCATCAACCCGCCCTTCGAGCCCAGTGAGGACACCAGCGCGTGCAGCTCCGCCAACAAGACATCCTGGATGCGTTTCATCAGATTTATTCCGGGGAGCTGGACTCGGGATGGTGGAACTCGCGCTGCATGTAGAACATCCGGCTGAAGTGGCCCGTGGCCACCAGCGTCCTTCCCCAGGGACGCAAAGACTCGGGAAGCTGTCCGGCGACGTTCGAGAGCGACTCGAGGTGCTTGCCGGAGCGCTCCACCGCCTCCCGCTCGGACTCCGCCTCGGACATGCCCGCCGCGCACAGCAGGGTGAGGCTGTTGAACTTCCCCTCGGCGCGCTCGCGCTCCAGGCTGCGCACGTCGTTCATCCACCGGCCCAGCAGCCCCATGTCCGACAGGGCGTGCTCGACGAGCGGCTCTTGCAGCGGCTCCCCGGCGAAGTCCGGCGCGAGCACCACGAGCGCCGCGCAGTGGTACATGGCCGCGCCGCAGGTCCACCGCGACACGTCCAGGTAATGCTCCAACGTGGGCAGCACGCGCTCCTGCTGGTAGCGGCGCTTGTCCCGCAGCTCCGTCAGGTGGCCCGCGCACATGCGCCGGAAGTGCTCCTGCCAGAGCGCCAGGAAGCGCCCCGCTCCGGGAGCCGCGTGCAGCTGCCTCGCCACGTCCTGCACCGCGCCGCCCACGAAGCTGGCCTCGTCCGCTCCCGGCCACTCCTGCGAGTCCGGAGCCCGGACCGTCTCCACGTAGCGCTCGAGCACGCGCTGCACCTCCGCGTCCTCCAGCGAGCCGATCTCTCCATCGGCGATGTCGTCCACGGCGAACACCAGCAGCCCCGCCTTGGCGATGAGCAGGTGCTGCTCGAGCGTCGCGTCCGGGTGCCCGGCCACACTACCCAACGTGGCGGGTTTGAGCCGCGAGGCCATGATGGCCGGGAAGCGCTCCCGCCAGGCCATCAGGGAGGGAATCAGCTCCTTCACCCGCGCCTGGATCCGCTCCAGGTGCTCCTTTGGAATACCCGCGGACTGGGCCTCCGCGTACTGGTTCTTCAGCTCCCGAACGACTCCAAAATGACGGCCTTCCGAACTGCGTGTGCTCATGGGCCTCCAGGATGAGGCATTCCGCCCCACCGCGCTACCAGTGGGGATGGACTTCTACCATGATCTCGCACGTCCAGTATCGAGGATGACCCACCACTGGGACAAAACTGACCCAGGTGTTAAAATGTGGGCTTCACATCCCCATAAACCCTACTTTGGAGTCAACCATCTCACGACACTGAGAAGTAGTGTGCCTGGGGGTGGTGGAAGACGAGCGCGGAGACGCTGGCCTCGGGCTCCATCATGCAGCCGTCGGTGAGCTGGACGCCGATCTCCTCGGGCCGCAGGGCCTGGAAGAGCAGCGTCTGGTCCTCCAGGCGGGGGCACGCGGGGTAGCCGAAGGAGTAGCGCTTGCCCTGGTACTCGGCGCGGAAGCGCTCGAGCATCGTCATGTCCGGCTTGTCGGGGAAGCCCCACATGCTGCGCAGCTGGGTGTGGAGCATCTCGGCGTAGGCCTCGGCCGTCTCCAGCGCGAGCGCCTGCACGGCGTGCATCTTCAGGAACTCGCCCTTGGCCTTGTACTCCTCGCTCAGCTCGCGGATGCCCTGCCCGGCCGTCACCACGAACATGGCCACGTTGTCGCTCGCCGCGCCGTTCTCCAGCGGCTTGACGAAGTCGGCCAGGCACAACCCGCCCGGCTTCTCCTGACGCGGCAGCTCGAAGACGACGCCCGGCTGGCCCGTCTCGCCGTCGAAGAGGTGGAGGCGGTTGCCGTCGCTGCCCGCCTTGAAGAAGCGGAACACGGCCTTGGCCTGCATGCGCCCGCCGCGCAGCGAGCCCTTGATGCTCTCCACCTGCTCCTTGAGCGCGAGCGCCTTGCGGCCCTCCTCCGTCTTGGCGAGCTCGGCCTCGGCGGGGGTGCCCAGGGCGCGGGAGGCGGTGCGCAGGCCCAGGTGGCGCCCGTAGAGCATCACCGGGTTGATGAAGCGCCAGATGGTGTCCAGCGGCGTGTTCGTCAACACGTGCCGCACGTAGTCCGGCGCGGGCGGCACCTGCTCCAGGATGGAGACCTCCTTGCTGCGCACCGCGGCCACCGGGGCACTGACCTTGGGCCGGTCCTTGTCCTGCTGCGACAGCTTCGTGCGGCGATCGGCCAGCTCGCCCTTGAGCTTCTCGTGGGCGGACGGGTCGACGATCTGCTTGGCCAGCTCCAGGCCGCTCATGGCGTCCTGCGCGTACGCCACCGTGCCGCCCCCGTAGGCCGGCGCGATGTTGCGGTCCACGAAGTTGCGACTCAGCGCGGCGCCGCCCACGAGGATGGGCACGTCCACGCCCTGGCGCTTGAGATCCTCCGCCGTGGCCACCATCTGGTGCGCGCTCTTCACCAGCAGACCGCTCAGGCCGAGGATGTCCGGGGAGTGCTCGCGCACCGCCTGCACGAGCTGCTCGGGCGGCACCTTAATGCCCAGGTTCACCACCTGGAAGCCGTTGTTGGCGAGGATGATCTCCACCAGGTTCTTGCCGATGTCGTGCACGTCGCCCTTCACCGTGGCGAGGACGATCTTCCCGCGCGAGGCCGCCTGGGCCTTGCTCATCCGCGGCTCCAGGTAGCTCACCGCGGCCTTCATGGACTCGGCGCTCTGGAGCACCTCGGCGACGATGAGCTCATTGGCGCCGAAGAGCCGGCCCACCTCGTCCATGCCCTTCATCAGCGGGCCGTTGATGATGTCCAGCGGCGCGTACTTCTCCATCGCCAGGTCCAGGTCCGCATGGAGGCCGTCACGGCTGCCCTCGATGATGTAGCGCTGCAGCCGCTCCTCCAGCGGCAGCGTGCTCACGTCGGCCTTCTTCGGCTTGCGCTCGCGGAAGTGCGCGGCGAAGGGCGTGATGGGATCCGCGCCCCGGTTGTAGAGCAGATCCTCGGAGAGCTGGCGCTCCTCGGGAGGCAGCGACGGGTAGCGCTCGAGCTTCTCCGAGTTGACGAGCGCCATGTCCAGGCCCGCCTGGACGCAGTGGTAGAGGAAGACGGAGTTGAGCACCTCGCGGCCCGCGGTGGGCAGACCGAAGGACACGTTGGAGATGCCCAGCACCGTCTTGCATTGGGGGAAGCGCTGCTTGATGAGGCGCACGCCCTCGATGGTCTCCACCGCGCTGCCCGTGTACTGCACGTCGCCCGAGGCGCACGGGAAGACGAGCGGATCGAAGTACAGGTCCTCCGCCTTCATGCCGTACTTGCCGGTGAGCAGCTCGAAGGAGCGCTCGGCCACCTCCAGCTTGCGCTGGCGGGTGACGGCCATGCCCTTCTCGTCGATGCAGCCCACCACCAGGGCCGCGCCGAACTCGCGCGCCAGGGGCACCACCTTCTCGAAGCGCTCCTCGCCGTCCTCCAGGTTGACCGAGTTGATGATGGCCTTGCCCTGCGAGTACGTGAGCGCCATGGCGAGCACGCGCTCGTCCGTGGAGTCAATCATCAGGGGCACGCGCACCTTCTTGACGACGACGTCCAGGAAGCGGCGCATGTCCTCGAGCTCGTCCCGGTCCGGGTTGGCCAGGCAGATGTCGATGACCTGCGCGCCGCGCTTCACCTGGGCGCGGGCAATCTCGGAGGCGTCCTCGAGCTGCCCCGCGACGATGAGCTCCTTGAACTTCTTGCTGCCGATGACGTTGGTGCGCTCGCCGACGATGACGGGGCGCTCCTCGTCCCGCACCTCCAGGAAGTCCACGCCCGAGAGCGTGGAGCGCGGCGGCGGAAGCTGGCGGCGCGGCGTGAGGCCCTTCACCGCCTCGGCGATGGCGCTCACGTGGCCGGTGTGCGTGCCACAACAACCACCCACCACGTTGAGCCAGCCCTGCTCACAGAAGCGGCGCAGCGAGCGCGCCAGCATCTCGGGGGACTCCAGGTAGTGCCCGTTCTCGTCCGGCAGGCCCGCGTTGGGCACGCACGACACGGGGAAGGGGCTCATGGCGGCCAGCGAGCGGATGTGGTCCGTCATGAACTCGGGGCCGGTGGCGCAGTTGAGGCCCAGGTAGAGCAGCTCCACGTGCTCCAGCGAGGCCGCCAGCGCCTCCACGGACTGGCCGGCCAGCATGGTGCCCATGGGCTCGATGGTGCCGGACACCGCCACCGGCAGCTTCCACCCCAGCTTGCGGAAGGCCCGCTCGCACCCGAGCAGCGCCGCCTTCACGTTGCGCGTGTCCTGGCACGTATCCACCAGCAGGTAGTCCGAGCCGCCCAGCGCGAGCCCCTCCGCCTGCGCGGCGAAGTTGTCCACCAGCTCCTCGAAGGTGATGCCGCCCGTCACGCTGATGGCCTTGGTGGTGGGGCCGATGGAGCCCGCCACCCAGCGCATCCGCCCGTCCTTCGCCTCGGCGGCCTCGGCGGCCCGGAGCGCCAGCTTCGCCGAGGCGATGTTGATCTCCATCGCCTTGTGCGACAGGCCGAACTCGCCCAGCACCAGCGGCGTGCCACCGAAGCTGTCCGTCTCCGTCACGTCCGCGCCCGCGGCGAAGTACGCCGCATGGATGCCCTCGATGACGTCCGGCCGCGTGAGGACGAGGTACTCGTTGCAGCCCTCGTACTCGGCGCCGCCGAAGTCCGCGGCCTTGAGGTTCTGGTTCTGCAACTGGGTGCCCATGGCACCATCCAGCACCAGCACGCGCTCGCGCATCGCGGCCCGCAGGGCCTCCACGCGGCGGCCGTGCTGCCCCGGAGGAGGAGGAAGAGGAGCGGGAAGGTGGCTGCTCATGACGGTTTGACTCCAGTGAGGAGGAAGACGCGGAAGGGGCTCGCCCCCTCGCGTGCATGCGTTTCGCGCGTGATGGAGCCAAAGCCCACCTCGCGCAGGGAAGCCTCGAGCGTCTCCGGGGCGAAGCCGAGGTGCCGGTGGCCCAGCCGCTCCAGCACCCACCGCTCGTCGTGGGGCATCAACTCCAACAGCACCAGCTTGCCCCCGGGCTTGAGGATGCGCGCGGCCTCGGCCAGCACCGCCGGCGGGGACTCCGTGTGGTGGAGGCTCTGGGAGATGACCACCAGGTCGCGCTCGCCCATCGGCAGCGACAGCCGGTGCAGGTCCTCGCGCAGGAAGGTGATGTTGGAGCAGCCCTCGCGGGCGGCGCGCTCGCGGGCCTGCACCAGCGCGGCCTCGCTCTGGTCGATGGCCCACACCCGCGAGGCCCACCGGGCGATGGCCACCGAGAGCACGCCCGTGCCGCACCCGAAGTCCGCCACGTCCAGCGCCGGCAGCAGCGAGGCGAGGGCTCCCGCCCAGAGGAACCAGGACTGCCCCGGCTCCAGCAGCCGCTCGTTGAGGGCCTGCCGGTCCTCGCGCTGGCGCAGGAGATCCTCCAGCCGGGCCAGGTCCCCCTCCTCGTCCGCGGCCTCGCGGGCCAGCCGGATGAGCGGCCAGCGCGCGTCCTGGGGCTCCAGCGCCAGCGAGTAATAGGTGAAGCCCGCCTGCCGCTCCTCGCGGATGAGGCCCAGCCCCTTGAGCTTGCCCAGGTGGTGGGACACCGAGGACTGCGCTACCCCCACCAGGGACACCAGCTCCGACACGTTCAGCGGGGCCCGCGCCATCAGCCGCAGGATGCGCAAACGTGTCGGGTCACCCAGGGCCCGGAAGGATTGGGACAGCTCTTCCATATCGGTGAATCAACATACGTCGATATGACGCGAAAGGCCAGGGAAGACCGCTGCGGCGACGCGACGCGTTGCCATGTGGGGAAGGGTCGTCTAGAGACGCGCCATGCCCGTCCCCACCCTGCACCAGCTCCTCGAAGGCAAACGTTTCGGACTCGTCCTCTCCGCCGGGTACTTCGGCTTCTATGGACATGCCGGGTTCCTCAAGGGGCTGGCGGCCACGGGGTTGAAGCCCGCGGCGTACGCCGGGACGAGTGCCGGGGGCCTGGTGGCCGCGTATGCCGCCTCGGGGGCGAGCGTGCACACCATCGAGGAGCTGGTCCTCAAGCAGACGCGGCAGGCGTTCTGGGATCCGGATCCGATTGGAGCGGTGCTCAACGCGTTTCCGAGCGAGGGCCATGGGGCCACGGGCCTGCTCAAGGGCGAGCGCTTCCGCCGACTGCTGGAGGACACGCTGCCGGTGCACGGCTTCGAGGAGCTGCCGTACCCGCTGCTGCTGGTGAGCGCCAACCTCACGCAGGGGACGCACGAGGTGTTCACCTCGGGCGAGCTGGCGCCGCGGGTGCACGCCACGTGCGCCTACCCGGGCCTGTTCCGCGCGGTGCGGCTGGGGCGCGACCTGTACTGGGACGGAGGACTGGTGGACAAGGCGCCCGCGCTGGCGATGCGGGAGAGCGCCGTCGGGAAGGACCTGGACGCCATCCTCGTGCACTACCTGCCGAGCCGCACGCGCAAGATGCTGGGCGGCCCCATGGCGTACGCGCAGGGGATCGCGGCGGGCTCGGCGGCGCTGAGGCAGGACCACTTCCGGCTGCAACTGTCGCTGCTGAAGGAGCGCAACGTCCCCGTCTACGTGGTGGTGTCCACCCTGCCGCCGGTGTCGCCGTCGCAGATGGAGCGGGGCTTCGATGCCCTGCACCAGGCGAAGCTCAGCGCCGAGCGCGCCATGGCGCGGCCTCCCGTGCCCTTCGAGCAGGCGTGACCGCTGGAGGCGGTCAGCGCCCGTAACGCCGGTGGTCCACCATCAGGCAGCGGTCCTGCACCATCTGGATGCCCGCCTCGGCCAGCCGCCGGGCCGCCGCGTCGTTGCGGATGCCCGACTGGAACCAGACGGCCTTGGGCTTCTTGGCGAGGATGTCCTCCACGTGCTGGTCGATGTCCTGCGGCCGCCGGAACACGTCCACGAGGTCGATGTCCCCTGGGATGTCCACCAGCCGCCGGAACACGGGCTTGCCGAGGATGTGCGTCACATCAGGGTAGTAGACGGGCACCGGCACCACGTCCACGCCCGCGTTCGCCAGGTATTGCGGCACGTAGAAGGCCGGCTGGCCGCCGTGCTGCTCCGTCTTGATGCCCAGCACCGCCACGCGCTTGCTGGCCTGCACCACCGCGCGGATGCCCGCCTCGTCCTCGATGAGGTTCTGCTCGTAGCTCATCACCGCTCCTCCTCGGGTGCCTGCAGCGACTCCAGCTGGGATTTCGCTGCCCACGTCCAGGTCTCGTCACCCAATGTGGCCCGCAAGGTGAGCCCGCGCCGTACCTGGATGAAACGGCCTCTCCCGAGCAACTGTTCTCCCTCGCACTGAACCCCGGGCGTCAGCTCCGGGTCTCCCGCATGGCTCAGCGCATCGAGCACCCGCGGGGACGCCTCCGCTCCCGGCGCCGCCCAACAACGCAGCGAGAACACCATCGCCTCGCCGTGCTCGGTGGGCGCCGTCCCGGTGAAGGTGCGCTCCAGCAGGTATGTCACCTCGCGCCCGCCCA
>DASQMW010000166.1:0-5892 GCA_035645295.1 Archangium sp. | reverse complement strand
CACTGCAACTCGTCGACCAGCGCTCTCGCGAGAGTGACAGCCGCCTCTCCCGACTGCTCCTCCCCCGTCTCTCACCGGAGACCCTCCGTCCACCCTGGCCCGCCCACTTCAGCTACAGAAGATCCGTTTTTCATGTCCATTCTCGTATTCATCAAAAATCAGTACCACTCGGGGGTGGGGCAGTTGCCGTTCGCGTTGCACCGGGTCACCGTCAGTCGCTCGAAGATGGCGCGACCTCCGGCTTCGACCCAATTGCCCGACACGTTCCGCGCGAGCGCCCCCGTCGCGTCCGACTGAATGTCGCGAGCGACAGCTTCCAGAACGATGTTCACCTTGGTGGTCCCGGCTGCTCCTCTGCACGCGCCACCGTCGGAGAGAACCGCGCCCCGGATCGCGTACTGCGACGTGGTGCACACCTGCGAGGTACCGTCCTCACGCGGGCAGACGTTGCAGTAGCACGTGCCCGTGCTATTGCCGTTCGCGTCTTGAAATTCCATGCTCAACTGAGCACGGAACTGGTCGCGGCCCGGTTCTTGGTCGCTGCCACAGATTGCGTTGAACGCATTGTTGCTCTGGATGACCTTGCCCCTCAACCAACCTTTGAAAAAGTGGCTGTTGTCCACGTCGGTGACGACAGCCATTCGCAGGTGCGCCCGCGCGCCACCGCCCTGGGAGCACTCGTCTCGAGTCGCGCAGTTCCCGAGCTTCGCGTCCATCCGCAGGTGGCCTTCCGCCGTGAATCCCTCATTGACGGCTGGGCCGTTGAGATAAACGAAATTCCCCAGGTACTGGACGTTCGACAGGTTCGTGTTCCCGGAGTTGAAGCTCGCGCCCCCGACGCTGTAGGTATCCCAAACGCCAAGCGTAATTCCTTGAGAGGTCTTTCCGTACTCAGCGAACTCTGGTTGCGACATCTCGCCGCATGCCACCGCCAGACAGGCGACGACCCACATACCGAATGCGTTTCTCAATGACATGGCTGCCCCTTTTTCTTCCTGCAATTTTACGGCCCGGGAACGCTATTGCAGAGTAGGGCCACCGACAAGTCGCTGCTATCGATCCACCGAATGAAATGAAGCTCCTCCCGACACAGGGACTCGGGTGAACTCCATCCATCCCAGCTTCATCGACACATCGATTCTCCCGACGCCGTCACCCCTGACCCTTTCCGCCCACCGGTTCCATGGACACATGAGGCAGCACGCGCCTCACGCGGTTCCTCGGCAATGGGGCGGAAGGTGCGGGAGAGGCGGGTGCCTCGTCGCGCACCTCGGAGAGGGGAGGGGACGCCACGAGCGCAGGCGCCTGGGGCTCGGAGCCGCGCAGGGACTCAGGCAGGTGCGAGGGCTCGATGATGGGCCCGGTCAAGCATAGGGCGAAGAGGAGGGGAGGAGGGCCGCGGACGGGTGCCGCTGGGGCTGTGCGCCGGGCCGGTGGACAGGCAGTGCAGCAGCCACTTTGGGCACAGGCCAACCCCAGCCGCCCGCCCATGAGGAGCGCGGCAGGGGGTTTGGGCATGTGGGCAACTGCTGCACCAGCCTCGTTGGGAGTAGGCTCGGCTCAGAGCGGCGGGTAACTTCTAGTGGAGGCGGCGGGAATCGAACCCGCCGCCTCCATGAAGAAGTCACCGCTGCCTCGATGAGGAAAGCGCACTATTTCGGACCAAGCGTCATGAGTACCTCAGCAACTCCGTCCGCGTGCTGCTGGTTCGCCTGGGCCACCGTGCGGAAGCCACACTTCTCGAGGACGCGGATCGACCCGGCGTTGTGGACAGCGACCCACGCATGGAGCGGACGAATCGGCTCGAGCACGAGGAACTCCGAGAGCGTCCGTGTCGCGATGCCCTTGCCCCAGTGCTCGCGACCCATCCAATAGGCGACGAGGCGCTTGCCGTCCTGTTCCCAACTGCCGATGTACCCAGCGACCAGGCCGCCGACGACGATGGTCCGGGTTACGTTCTCGGGGCGGAGAACCTTCGTGCGCCAGTGGGTCAGGAAGGCATCGCGTTCCCGCGACGGGAATGCGGCCATGCGCAGCGCGACTGCGTCCCGTTGGTGCTCGAAGAAGATCGGGACGTCTTCATCTGTTACGTTGCGCAGGATCACCAAGAGGTCTCCGCGAGCCAAGTGACGAGCCGATTCTAGCCTGCGTCCCACGCCGGGGTCTCTGCTGCCGTGCACCGCGCCACCGCTTCCGTTCTTCGCGACACCCTCTCTGCTCGATTCCCACCGTCGTCTCCTGATGCAGACGGTGCCTCGGATCCGACTTCGTTTGACGGTCGAGGGCGAGCTGAGTACCGGCCCCCGCCACTTTCAACCTGGAGCGCACCGGGGCGCTTGTGGCAAGACCCGGGTCGTGCCGCAGCTTGTCGGCCGAGGCCTACGGAAACGGGGTTGTGATGATCGACGTGATCGTTGCCGGCGGTGGACCGACCGGGTTGATGTTGGCCAGCGAGCTTCGGCTGGCTGGGGTGCGCACCGTCGTGCTGGAGAAGGAGACGGAGCCGACCAGGTATGTCCGCGCGCTCGGTCTGCACGCGCGCAGCGTCGAGGTGATGGACCAGCGCGGTCTGCTGGAGCGGTTCCTCGCGCTCGGCCAGCAGTACCCGCTCGGTGGTTCCTTCGCCGGCATCGTCAAGCCGCGGCCGGACGGGCTGGACACCGCACATCCGTACGTCCTCGGCATCCCGCAGCCCACCACCGATCGCCTGCTGACCGAACGCGCCAGCGAGCTCGGCGCCGAGCTCCGGCGCGGCTGTGAACTGGTCGGGCTGAGCCAGGACGACCACGGGGTGACCGCCGAGCTGGCCGACGGCACGCAGCTGCGCTCGCGCTACCTCGTCGGCTGCGACGGCGGTCGCAGCACGGTGCGCAAGCTGCTCGGCGTTGGCTTCCCCGGTGAGCCCACCCGGGTCGAGACGCTGCTGGGCGAGATGGAGGTGGCCGTACCGCCGGAGAAGCTGGCTGCCGTGGTGGCCGAAGTCCGCAAGACCCAACTCCGGTTCGGCGCCGGGCCCTTGGGGCAGGGGGTGTACCGCGTGGTCGTGCCCGCCGAGGGGGTGGCCGAGGATCGCTCGGTCCCGCCGACCCTCGAGGAGTTCAAGCAGCAGCTGCGGGTGTTCGCCGGCACCGACTTCGGCGTGCACTCACCGCGCTGGCTCTCCCGCTTTGGCGACGCCACCCGGCTGGCCGAGCGCTACCGGACCGGCCGGGTGCTGCTGGCCGGCGACGCAGCGCACATCCACCCGCCGACCGGCGGGCAGGGGCTCAACCTCGGCATCCAGGACGCGTTCAACCTCGGCTGGAAACTGGCCGCCGAGGTCAACGGCTGGGCCCCGGCGGGGCTGCTGGACAGCTACCACACCGAACGGCACCCGGTGGCCGCCGACGTGCTGGACATCACCCGCGCGCAGTTCGAGCTGCTGTCCCCCGAGCCGGGCCCACGGTCCGTGCGCCGGCTGCTGTCGGAACTGATGAACTTCGAGGACGTGAACCGGTACCTGATCGAGAAGATCACCGCGATCGGGATCCGCTACGACTTCGGCGAGGGGCATGAACTGCTCGGCCGGCGGATGCGGGACGTGAGGCTGAAGCGGGGGCGCCTCTACGAGTTGATGCACGGCGGCCGCGGGCTCCTGCTCGACCAGACCGGCCGGCTTTCGGTGGCGGGCTGGGCAGACCGGGTCGACCACGTCGTCGACGTCAGCGAGGAACTGGACGTGCCCGCGATGCTGCTGCGGCCGGACGGCCACGTGGCGTGGGTCGGTGAAGATCACCAGGAGCTGTTCCGCCAGCTGCCAAAGTGGTTCGGCGATGCAGCCAGCCGCTGAGTCCCCGACGGGATTCGACACGCCTTTCGCCCAATCGTGAGTGAATCCAGGGGAGGGGCAGGTGGCGGAGCGCGGGTGGGCGTACCGGAAGGGGCCGCCCTCTCCGCGGGCGGCCTCCCCTCCGCCTCGTCACCCCTCCCCGTCGGGCGGCAACACCTCGAGGACGCCGATGCTTTCGTCGCGGACGCACAGCCACTCGCTTCTAGCGCAGCGCCGCGAGGGCTGCGCCGACCTTCGCCACCGTCACCGACACGGGCGTCGTCACCTCCGGAGCGAAGATGGCCACGCGAAGCTCCTCGAAGGCCCACCGCAGCTCCTGCGCCGCCTCCTGGTCACGCACGGTGGCGCGCCTGGCGAGGAAGGTCTCCCACAGGGGGGTGAAGGGCGCGGCTTTCCCTGCGTCCTTGCCGGGGTTCGCCACCGCACGCGACAGCCGGGCCTGGGCCGCGCGGAGGTAGCGCGGGTAGTTCAGCAGGCGCACCAAAGGAATCCACTCGATGAGGTTCGCGGGGAACAGGTGCCCGAGCTGCGAGCGGATGTCCCGCACGGCCGCCGCGCCGCTCGGCCCCTTGGATGCTGTCTTGAGTGCATCGAGCGTCGCGGCGAGCTCCCACGAGGTGGCGGCGACGGCGTCCGCCCAGTCCCGGGCCGCACGCTCGATGCGCGGTGAGCCCTCACGGACCAGCGCCTCGAAGGCCGCCTGCGTGCGGGGCAGCGGCGCACCGGGTGCGAGCTTGAACGCATCGTCGACGCTGCGTGCGAGGACGAGCGCCCGGAAGGCGTCGGCCTGGCCCCGCGCGGGCGGCGCACCGTCCAGGGACGGGAAGGGCGGCGGCATGCGCGCGGCGCTGACGGCCACGTGTCCGCGCGCGGCGAGCATCAGGAGCCGGCGGACCCCCGTGCGCGTGGCCGCGTCGGCGGCGGAGGACGTCTCGAGCAGCACCAGGTCCACGGCAGCGCCCCGGTCGACGAGCGCGGGGTAGCTGCGGAGCTCGAGCCCGCCGACCCGCCGGGTGACCACGGGGGGCAGCTCGCCGAAGGTCCAGGCAGTCAGCCCCTTGCGCTCCCAGTCCGAAGCCGGTGCCGCGCTGCGCAGCACCGCCCGTGCACGTCCCCCGTACTGCTCGAGCAGCGCGTCGGCGTCGCGGCTCCTCGCGAGCTCCTTTCCCCGCTCGTCGAGCACCCGGAGCGTGATGCGCAGGTACGGCGCCACGGCATCCGCCCGGAGAGCTTCCTCGGGCACGTCCACGCCGCACAGCCGGTACACCGCACGCGCGAGCGCTGGAATCATCGGCCCGCGGAAGGGCACGAGTTCCTTCTCGAGACGGTCGACCAGGTCCGGCACCGGCCCCAGTTGCTTGCGCTGGGCGCGGGGGATCTGCTCGAGCAGGGCGGTGAGTTTCTCCCGCTGCCACCCGGGGATGGTCCAATCGAGCTCACCCGGGACCATCTGTGCGAGCAGCAGCAGCGGCACGCTCAGGGTGATGCCGTCGTCCTCGGCCGCGGGGTCGAAGGTGTACGTCACCGGCACGGACGCGCCGTGCAGGGTGATGGCGTCCGGGTAGTGCGCCGGGGACAGGCCCGGGTCGTGCGAGAGGGCATCCTCCATCGAGAGGACGAGCACGTCGGGGTCGGCCGCCTCGGCCTTGCGGCGCCAGGCCTCGAAGCTCGCTCCGTCCGTCACGTCCACCGGGAGCCGCTGGTCGAAGAACGTCAGCAGCGCCTCGCTGTCGAGCAGCTCGCTGCGCCGGGCCTTGTCCCGCAGGCGCGCCACGCGCTCAAGCACCTGGCGGTTCTTCTCCTGGAACGCCCCCCGGGTGCGGTACTCGCCGCGCACCAGGGCATGCTCGAGGAACATCAGCCGTGCCCGGGCGGGGTCCATGCTGGCCAGGGCCACGGGGCGCTCCTTGAAGACCTGAAGCCCGAAGAGGGTCGCGTTCTCCTTCACCACGGCGCGCGCGGACTTCTCCGACCAGTGCGGTTCGGAGTAGCTGCGCTTGAGCAGGTGGGGGGCCGCCGCCGCGAGCCACTCCGGGTCGAGCTTCGCCACGGTGCGCGCGAAC